>DASYLQ010000155.1:0-2884 GCA_036009485.1 Janthinobacterium sp. | reverse complement strand
CGCCGGCGCGCGTGGCGGAATTGCTGATGCTGAAAGCAAACATGCCGCGCTCGCTGGTGGCTTGCATGGCGGGCGTGGTGTCCAACCTGGCCGACGTGCGCAACGACGTGTCGGCCGATACCGAGCGCTTCGCCGGCAAGCTGCATGCTGAACTGCAATTCGGGCGGATCGAAGATATCCTGGAGCAGGGCTTGCACGATTATCTGACGCGTTTTCTTGCCTGTATCAATGAATTGGGCAACCGGCTCAGCAGCGATTTTCTGGTGCCGCTGGATGTGCCGGAAAATACCCAGACGGTGGATATCCGTTTGATCGGGCAAAGCCAGACCCAGGTGCAGGTGGCGAGGTAGCAAGGCGGCGCACCATTTAAAGGCGCGGCGCATCGCGGTCGGCGCGGGCGGCTCGCCGCCGCGGTGCGCCGCGCACCAATCCGGCACGTTGTAATGACAAGGCCACGGAGTCGCTTTTAATTTCCGTTTTGAAAATAAGGTAGAATTCCGCCCAACTTGCCATTGTCTTTCCGCTTTATGACATCATCATGACTTACTGCGTTGCCATGTCCCTCGACGAGGGCCTCATCTTCCTGTCCGATTCGCGAACCAACGCCGGCGTGGACCATGTCGGCGTTTTCCGCAAGATGACGGTGTTCGAGAACCCCGGCGAGCGCATGCTGGTGCTTATGTCTGCCGGTAACCTTGCCATCTCGCAATCGATCCGCCAACTGATTTCCGATCACAGCAGTCATAACGGCAAAACCATCTGGAATGCGAGTTCGATGTACGAAGCGGCGCAGGTCGTCGGCGAAGCGGTGCGTGCCGTGTATGATCGCGACGCCAAGTCGCTGGGCAACTTCGGCATCGACTTCAACGTCAGCATGATCCTCGGCGGCCAGATCGGCGGCGAGCCTTGCCGCCTGTTTCAGATTTATTCCGCCGGCAATTTCATCGAATCGCAGAGCGAAACCCCGTATCTGCAGATCGGCGAGGCGAAATACGGCAAACCTATCCTCGATCGCGTGATTTCGCCGGCGATGCCGCTCGACGAAGCCGCCAAGTGCGCGCTGATTTCGATGGACTCGACGCTGCGCTCGAATATCTCGGTCGGCCTGCCGCTCGATTTGCTGGTGTACCAGGCCGGCACGCTGGCCGTGACGCGCTTCGTCAACATCGACGACGACAACCAGTACTTCAACATGATCCGCAATACCTGGGGCCAGCAGTTGAAGCGCGTCTTCGACAGCATGGCCGACCCGGTCTGGAATGCCGCGCCGGAGATCACCTCGAACGTGCTGTCGAAGCACAATGCCCACAACAACAAACCGCTGCGCATGGCCGCGCCGCCGGCCCAGCTGAGGAACGATATCGATCCGATGCCCCTGCAAACGCTGGCGCAGGCGCCGGACTCCAGCCATCCATCCGTCTCGGCATAAGGGCGCGGATCGGCAAGGGCCGCGCGCCGGGGGCCTTACCTTTCCCTACACTTTTTAACAGGCAGCCCGATGCGCTTTTTTTCACTCCGTTCCGGCCGAACCATGTTTGCCCTCCTCTGCGCAGCGCTATTGTGCTGCGCCTTGCCGCCGGCATGGGCGGCGCCCGCTGAAAAAGTTATCGTCGACATGGATATCGGCGACGATATCGACGACGCCTTCGCCCTCGGCTTGCTGCTGCAAAGTCCGGAATTCGAGATTCTCGGCATCACCACGGCTTGGGGAGACACCGGCTTGCGCGCGCAATTGCTGGAACGGCTGCTGCGTGAAACCGGACACGGCGGGATTCCAGTCGCCATCGGCATCGCCACGGCCAGCCAGACCCCGTTCACCCAGGCCGCTTATGCCAGGCGCGGGCGCTTGCCGGCGCCGGCCCGGGCGCCGGCGGTGGATTTTCTGCTGCAGCAGATCAGGCGCCATCCCGGCCAGGTGACCCTGATCGCACTGGGGCCGCTGAGCAATATCGGCGCGGCGATCAAACGCGACCCGGCCGCCTTCCGCCAGTTAAAGCGGGTGATCATGATGGGCGGTTCGCTGCGGGCCGGCTACCGCAAATCGGAATACATGGCGCCGCGGCCGCCTGACAAGGAATACAACATCGCCGCCGACGTCCCGGCGGCGCAAGCCTTGTTCGGCGCCGGCGTGCCCATCGTCATGATGCCGCTCGATTCCACCCAGATCCGGCTGGACGAGGTCGAGCGCACCGCCCTGTTCGGCCACGGCAGCGCACTGACCGATGCGCTGACCTTGCTGTACCACCAGTGGATCGCCAGTGACCAGCCCTGGTCCAGCACCGTGCCCACGCTATTCGACGTGGTGGCGGTCGCCTACGCCATCGACAGCCGTACCTGCCCGGTCACGCCGCTGCATATCGTCGTCAGCGACGCCGGCGAAACGAAGGAGGATGCCGGTGCGCCGAATGTATCGGCTTGCCTGAACGCCGACAAGGCGCGCTTTTTCGATGTCTTCATGTCGCGGCTGCTGAAATAAGGCCGCCGCCGTGCCATTTTTGAGTTCGTTTGAACCAATCATCGGCACGGCCAGCGTCCCTTACCAGCCGATGCCCAGCACCAGATGCTCCGGCGTCGGCGACATGACCGTCGAACTCTGGTCGGACACGTCGTCGTAGGCAAAGCCGTACGCTTTCCCGCCCACGCTATGCTCATGCCAGAATTTCGCGTAGGAATTGGATGGCGCCGCGCCATACCATGCCGCCGTCGGCGCCGCCCACAGGCTGCTGTCCTGCATGATGTGGCGGTTGAAAGCGGCACACAGTTGCGCCTCGATAGCCAGTTCCGTCGAGTTGCCGGTGGCTAAAGCGCCCTTCCCTTCCAGGATATCCTGGGTCGTCGGCTTGCCGACCACGAAGGTTCCGCCGACATAGGCGCCATTGCCCTT
>DASYLQ010000154.1:0-3727 GCA_036009485.1 Janthinobacterium sp. | reverse complement strand
CAAAGGGCTTACCGGGCAGGAATAGACATGAACAGCACGCTACAACTGAAGACAGCCGTCATCCAGCAACTCTTGTTTTCCTTAGGCTGAGCGGCAGAGCATCATCATGAGCAAACTGGAGTATCTCGACGCACTCAGGCGCGCCCTGGCCGGACTGCCGCCGCAAGCGGCGGCGCGGACCATGGCCTACTATGAGCAGCGTTTTATCGACGGCCTGGCTGGCGGCCGCAGCGAGGCGCAGATCGCCGCCGAGCTGGACGATCCGAAAAAAATCGCCCTGACCCTGCGCGCCAGCACCCATCTGCACAGCTTCGAGCAAAAGAAAACCCCGGTCAAGCTGCTGCGCATGCTGATCTCGGCGATCGGCTTGTTGGTCTTTAACCTCTTCATGGTGGTGCCGGCGCTGGTGTATTCAGCCCTGCTGATGGCGCTGTTCGCGACGGCGCTGGCGTTTTACATCGGCGGCATCGCCATCACGGCCAGCGGCCTGTCCGGCGCCAATGAACTGGTGCTGGATGGGCCGTTCCGGCAACTGCTCAGCGATTGGGATGGCGACAACGATTCTTCGATGCAAACCAGGATATTGATTGAAGGGAACGCCATCAATATTTTCCAGGAACCGAAAGCCGCCAACCGGGCCGACACGGACAAGCCTGAATCCGGCGCCGATGCGGATGCGTCCGGCGACGAGGATAACCATGAGGAACCCGGCGTGATCCGCAAGGCCGAGGCGCTGGCCGGACATGGCTTGCACATTTCCACCGATATGGAACACGGTTCGCGCACCACCCAGGCCCTGTTTGGCCTCGGCATGCTGATAGGCGGCATCGCCATGTTCCTGGTCGGCCTGGTCGTCACCAAATACACGCTGGTCGGCATCAAGCGCTATGTCGAGATGAATTTTTCGCTGCTCAGGGGCGGCTAGGGCGCCGACGGCGGGAGGGAACAACAATGCGTACCTTGATAAAAGTTGGCGTCAGCATGTTGCTGCTGGGCTTGGTCTTGATCGGCTTGTCCTACAGCATGCTGCGGGCGGAAGGCATCAGCAATCCGGCCAGCGCGGCGGGGCGCGCGGTGCGGGCGGAGAAGCGCGAAATCGGCAAGGGCATCAGCAGCGTCGATTTGAGCGGCCCCATCGACCTGACCCTGAGCCAGGGCGCAACGCCGTCGATGCGGGTGCGCGGCGAACAGCGCCTGCTGGCCAATATCGACACAACCCAGGATGGCGAGACCTTGCACATCGGCACCAAGGGCATGCTATTCCATCACCGCCATCCGCTGCAGGTCGAACTGGTGCTGCCTTCGCTGCAGCAGCTGGACGTGCACGGCAGCGGCGACAGCTCGGTCAACGGTTTCAGCGGCGAGCGCTTCAGGCTGCAATTGAATGGCTCGGGCAACGTCACCTTCAACGGCCGCTTCAAGAATATCGTCGGCGGCTTGCACGGCAGCGGCGACCTGAACCTGAACGGCGGCAATTCTGACAAGGTGGAACTGGAAATAATCGGTTCGGGCCAGATCACGTCCAGCGGTAGCACGCGCTCGCTGGAAGCGCAAATGACGGGCTCGGGCGACCTCGACGCCGAGCACCTGGCGGCCGACAAGGTGACGATGAGCTTGCAGGGATCGGGCACGGCGAACGTTTTTGCGAAAGAAGCCGCCGAACTGACCTTGCGGGGCAGCGGCGACATCCAGATCCACGGTAATCCGAGCCAGCGCAGCGTCAGCCGCAGCGGTTCGGGCGAGGTCAAGTGGGATTGAAGCGGGATTGAGTCGTCCCTAACCAGGCCAGCACATCTATCCCGGCCGCATGGCCGCTGGCCAGGCAAGCCGTCAGCAAATACCCCCCGGTCGGCGCTTCCCAGTCCAGCATTTCCCCCGCCACAAATACCCCCGGCAAGGCTTTCAGCATGGTCCGCTCGAGCGCGCCGAAGGCCACGCCGCCCGCGCTGCTGATGGCCTCGTCGATCGGGCGCGGCCGGCGCAAACGCAGCGGCAGCATCTTGATCGCCTGCGCCAGCCGCAAGGGGTCGGCGAATCCGGCCGCATCCAGGCATTCCCGCAACAAGCCCGATTTCACGCCCTTGATGCCGAGCCGGCTTTGCAAATGACTGGACAGCGAACGCGCGCCGCGCGGCCGGCCCACTTCGTCGATGACGCGCTCCAGGCTCCAGTCCGGCGCCAGGTCCAGATAAATCAGCGCGCTGCCGTCGGCGGCGATCTGCTCGCGCAGCGCGGCCGACAGCGCATAGATCAGGCTGCCCTCGACGCCGCCGGCCGTCACCACGAACTGGCCCTGCTTGTATTGCCTCCGCCCTTGCCCGTCGGTGGACGCGATGGCCACCGTGGCCAGCGGATGGCCGGCGTAGCGGCTGCTGAAATGCGTACTCCAGTCCACGTCGAAGCCGCAATTGGACGGCGCGAGCGGCCTCACCTGCACGCCGCGGTTTTCCAGCAGCGGCACCCAGGCGCCGTCGGAACCCAGCCTGGCCCAGCTGCCGCCGCCGAGCGCCAGGACCACCGCCTCGGCCTGTTTAGTGACCGGCCCGGCGGGCGTCTCGAACACTATCTCTTGTCCGGACTGCGCCGCCCATCCATTCCAGCGGTGGCGCATATGAAACTGCACGCCGGATTCGCGCAGCTGGTGCAGCCAGGCGCGCAGCAAGGGCGCCGCTTTCATATCGGCCGGGAAGACGCGGCCGGAACTGCCGACAAAGGTCGCCACGCCCAATCCATGCACCCACTCGCGCACGCTGTCGGGGCCGAAGGCGTCCAGCATGGTCCGCAGCGTTGCGGCTTGCCCGCCGTAGCGGCCGACGAAATCGGCATACGGCTCGGCGTGGGTGATGTTCATGCCGCCCCGTCCCGCCAGCAGGAATTTGCGCCCGGCGGAGGGCATGGCATCGTAAACGTCCACGGCGGCGCCTCCCTGCGCCAGGGTTTGCGCCGCCATCAGGCCGGCGGGACCGCCGCCGATGACGGCAACGCGGGGGAGTCGGGTGGAAGCAGAAGACATCGATTAACCCAGGAACAAGAAATCAAGGCGTTTTCAGGCGCGGCGCCCGGCATTTTAATCGAGATGCCGGCCGCGCCAGCCTTTCGGCGGAAACCAAAATGGCCTATCTCGGACCGGCAAGCGCCTTAAGCTCAACCGCCCGTCACCGGCGGAAAAAAAGCCACTTCGCAGGATTCCCGCAAGGGCGCCGCCGCGTCGCACATGAGCTGGTTGCAAGCCATGCGCAGCGCGCGCCCCTCGCCCAGCGCCTCGGCCCATATGCCGCCGCGGCCGACCAGGAAAGTGCGCAACTGCCCTACCGTGCTTATGTCGTCCGGCACGACCAGGGCTTCCTGCGAAGTACCCAGCGTCTCGCGCACGCCGGCAAAAAAACGCAGCGTAATGTTCATCGTGTTCTCTTTCATTTGCTCAGCGCAGCAATTCGCTGAAGGGGATGAAGCGCACCGTATCGCCGGGCTGGATCACCTGGCCGGGCGGATTGTCGATCAAGCCGTCGCCCCAGACCGTCGAGGTCAGCACGCCTGAACCCTGGTTGGGGAACAGGTCGAGGCCGCCGCTGGCGTTCATTTTCGCGCGCAGGAATTCATTGCGCCGGTCCGCCTTCGGCCAGCTGAAATCGGCGCGCAGGCTGAACGCCTTGGGGGCCAGCGCCGTGGCGTCGGCCACGCCCTGCAGGCGCAGGATGAAAGGCCGCACGAACAGCAGGAAGGTGAC
>DASYLQ010000153.1:0-4388 GCA_036009485.1 Janthinobacterium sp. | reverse complement strand
CAAGCCTTCGATGGTGGTGACCTTGCGCTTGCCGACCGAGGCGGCCGGGGTCAGGCAGGAGCGGCTCGGCACGCCATCGATATGGACGGTGCAGGCGCCGCACTGGCCGATGCCGCAACCGTACTTGGTGCCGACCAGGCCAAGCGTGTCGCGCAGCGCCCACAGCAGTGGCGTATCGGGCGCCAGCTCCATATCGTGCATTTTTCCATTGATACTCAGCGTGTATTTACTCATAAGCGACCCCTGCCGGAAATTAGGTTCATTATCGTAACGCCAAATTAGCAATCCTGCTGGGCTAAAGTTTCGCGGCGCCATTGCACTCTGAAGATGCCGGCCTAGTATGAAAGGGCGGCGGGTTGTGCCTCCTCCGAAGCCGCCGCCGCGCTGAGAAGGAGATTGCAATGGACACCAAGCAGAACAAGCAACTCGTCATGCAGGCCTACGAGATGTACAAGAACAAGGACATCAAGGGCATCCTCGCGCTATGCGACGACAAGGTCGAATGGATAGGACCCGAGTCCGAATTCATTCCGTTCGCCGGCAGCCACCACGGCAAAGACCAGGTAGCGCAATTTTTCAGCAAGCTCGAGCAGGCCCAGGATATCGTCCGATTCGAGCCGCAGGATTTCATCGCCGAAGGCGACAAAGTGGCGGTCACCGGCGCCGCTGCCTGGCATGTGAAGGGAACCGGACAGACTTACGACACCCCGTGGGCCCATGTTTTCACCCTGCGCAACGGGAAGATCGCGCGCTTCGAGCAGTACCCCCACACCGCGGCGGCGGAGGCGGCGTTCCGTCCGGCCCAGGCGGCCGGCGCGTCGCAGACCAAGCCGATGCAGCATTAAGAACATTCCAGTAGGTAATGCGCCGCCATCTTGAATCGCTTTACCTCGCTTGGCATGCCAGTCACAGTCCGCGTGCCATCAATCCGCCTGGGGAAAGGGACTTTATGCGCTCAATTTCGCGCGCAATTTATTTGTGCAACAAAGCCGCGCCGCGCTGTCCTTGAATGTCCGGCCGATCCGTGGTGACATGCTGACAAGTCTGTTTTTTTGCGCACCCCGCTACTCTGGAGGCACATCAGATGCTACACAAGCTGTCCGTGCGTCGGCGCCGGATTCTGCAGTCGATGCTGGCGCTGGGCGGCAGCGCGGCGCTGCCGCTGCGCGCGGCCCCGGAAGCAGCCGCGCCCGCACCGCTGCTGAGCCGGCGCATTGCGTCCTCGGGCGAGGCGATGCCCGTGGTCGGCCTCGGCAGCTGGATCACCTTCAATGTCGGCAACGACCGTGCCGCGCGCGCCGAATGCACGGCCGTCATGCGCCAATTCTTCGCGGCCGGCGGCAGGATGGTCGATTCGTCGCCCATGTACGGCTCGGCCCAGGATGTCATCGGCGACGGGCTGCAGCAGCTCGGCCGTCCGGCGCGGCTGTTTGCGGCCGACAAGGTCTGGACCAGCTCGGGCGGACCGGCGCAGATCGACGATTCGCGCCGCAAATGGCGCATCCCCAGGTTCGACCTGCTGCAGGTGCATAACTTGCTCGCCTGGGACCAGCATCTGCCGATGCTGCTGGCGATGAAGGCGGCCGGCCGGTTGCGCTATGTCGGCATTACCACCTCGGAAGGGCGACGCCACGCCGACATCCTCAAAATCATGGCGGGCCAGCCGATCGATTTCGTCCAGGTGACGTACAACGCCGTCGACCGTGAGGTGGAACAGCGCATCCTTCCCCTGGCGCGCGAGCGCGGCATTGCCGTGATCGCCAACCGGCCGTTTCGACAGGGGGAACTGACCGAGGCCCTGCGGCGCCATCCGCTGTCGCCCTGGGCGGCGGAGATCGGCTGCACCAGCTGGGCGCAGGTGCTGCTCAAGTTCATCGTGTCGCATCCGGATGTCACGTGCGCGATTCCGGCGACCTCGCAGCTTGCGCACGTGCACGAGAACATGGCGGCGGCATCCGGGCCCATGCCCGACGCGGCATTCCGCAATCGCATCAGCGCACACGTCGCACGTTTGCTGTGAGCGAATGGTCGACCTACACCCTGTCCGACCTGCTGATGTTTTCGGCGCGGACTTATTATCGCCTCATCGAACTCTACAACCTGGCCACCTGGCCGCTGCACCTGCTTGCTGCCGGCGCAGGCGTGGCGCTGGTATTGTGCGCGCAGCGCGCCGATGAGCGCAGCGGACGCATTGCCGCGGTCCTGCTCGGGCTGTGCTGGCTGTGGGTGGCATGGGCGTTTCACGCCGAGCGTTACGCGACGATCAATTCGGCGGCGCCATATTTTGCAGCCGGCTTTGCGATCCAGGGGACGCTGCTGGTTTTCGCGGGGAACCTGCGCGCCAACCGCGACCGTTTCGGTCTTGGTTTGCTGCTGCTTGCCTTGCTTGGCTACCCGCTGCTGGCACTCCTGAGCGGGCGGCCCTGGCCGCAAGCCGAAATGTTTGGAATCGCGCCCGACCCCACTGCCGCCGCCACGCTGGCGCTGCTGGCGCTCTCGCCGCGCGCTTCCTGGGTGCTGTGGCCGGTTCCCCTGCTGTGGAGTGCCGTCAGTGGCGCGACCTTGTGGACCATGCAGGTGCGCCATGCCTGGGTATTGCCGCTGCTGGCGCTGCTTGTCATGTTGCGGCGCCTGTACCTGGGTAGTCGCTAGATCAGCTCAGCACGCCGCCTGGCCAACGTGCAGCGAGCTTACATCGCCGCTCACATTCTTGCCCAGGAGCGAAAAAAAGCCCCGTAATCGTTCTCACGGGGCTTTTCCTTTACAGCTCGGGCTGGAAGCCGGGATCAGAACATGTGCTTGATACCCGCCCCCATCAGCGCATTGCCATTTTGCAGGAAGCCGCTGGCCATGCCGCCGTCGACGTGGTTATACATATAGCCGGCATAGACATCGGTGCGCTTCGACAGCTTGTAGTCGGCCAGGAAGGAATAGAACTTGCTGGTGCCGCCGCAGCTGACGACATTGCTGCCGGTGGTGCAGGCACCGGCCGAGTAATCGTTTTGCTTGATGTCGTAATATGCCGCCGTCGCGCTGAAAGCCTTGCTGAAATCATAGGTCGCGCCGATGAAATATACGTCCAGTTTTTTCTCCTGGTTGAAGGCGGTCACGCTGACGCTGGCCACCGGTTCGCCGAGCACGCTGGTGATGCTCGCGTCCAGGGCGGGATTCGACGGGTTGGTGAATTCCTGGTACTCGTAACCGCCGCGCACGCGCACATCGCCGACCTTGTAGCTGGCGGCCAGCATCAGCGACTTGGTGTCGGCCACCGTCAGGTTGACCGTACCCAGGGTGGCCGAACTGGCCACGCTGAAGGCATCCTTGATGGCGGAATAGGTGGCCTGGATGCCGAATGGCCCGTTGGTATAACCGGCGGTCAGCTGGGCCGCCGACTGGGCGCTGGTCGAGCCGGCCTGGCCGCCGACTTTGTACAGCGCGCCGACGTTGAAGCCCTGGCTTTCGTACTTGTAATGGATACTGTTGTCGAAGCGCAGGTCTTCGGTATAGCCGCCGCCGGCATAGGCGCCGGAATAACCGAGCGGCGAAAAGACGGCCGAACCGTCCATCGGGTCGTATGCCGACATGGTCTCATAGCCCAGGCTGTAGCTGCGGCCGATGACCACGCTGCCCCAGGTGTCCGAGGACAGGCCGACGTTCGCCTGGCGGTTGAACAACTGGCCCGCCACCGAGGCGTCGCCGCTATAGGTGGTCGGCGCCTTGCCGCTGTTGTCGGCGATAGACAAGGGGCCGTTTGAAAGCGTGCCGAATTGCGGGTTGAAGCCGGTTTCCAGGGTGAAGATGGTCTTCAGACCATTGCCCAGGTCTTCCGTTCCCTTGAAGCCGATGCGCGATTGCGCCATGCCGCCATTGAACATCCCGTTGACGCTGCTGTTGGCGGTCTTGGTGATAATCGGCGCCATTCCGGTGGTGTAATCGGGACTCTCGCTCAAGGCGTGGGTATCGTGGCCGATGCCGATGTCCAGGATGCCGTATATCTCGATCGACGATGCGGGAACTGATTGAGCGAATGCACTTTTAATCGTGAGCAGCATGCCCAGAGCGACGAGTTTTTTTTTATTCAAAATGATGTCTCCTATGATGTGATGGATGCCCGGCCGCGGAACGGCCTGAGAGAGGGCAGAGGACTACGGCTGGCGCCGGCATCGCGCGCATGCGGATACGCTCAGTTCGATCGTGCTGGCGGGCGGCGCCCTGAGCTGAAATCACTGATCAGGCTTGGCAGTAGGGGGGAGATTATATTCGCAGGATTGCGCCCAATTAATTAAACATTATTAATTTTTATCTCGTTCGTCCGCTGCACATTTTCCTAACATATTTTAAAAGAAAAAATAATGAAAAAGGTTTTAATGGTTTTTAAGGTTTCCTTA
>DASYLQ010000152.1:0-12062 GCA_036009485.1 Janthinobacterium sp. | reverse complement strand
CTGGTGCAGGACGTGATCATGCCGCCGATTGGCAAGATTTTCGGCGGCCTGGATTTCGCCAATTACTATTTGCCGCTGAATCGGCAGGACACGGCCCTGACCCTGGTCGAAGCGAAAAAAGCCGGCGCTGTCCTGGCGTATGGCAACTTCATCACCATCCTGCTGAATTTCTTTATCCTGGCCTTCATCATTTTCCAGATGGTGCAAATCGTGAACAGGGCGCGCAAACGCCATGAACCGCCGCCGGCGCCGGTTGTCGAACCGGTGACCCCGGAAGACGTGCTCCTGTTGCGCGAGATTCTCGATACACTCAAAAAACAAGGCTGACCAAGCTGGCAGTCCGCCCGAACCGCCCCCCGAACCGCCCCTGATCCGAAAGTTTATGCGACGACTCTGGTTATTGTTTGCGCAAACGGTGACCATCGTCCTGGCACTGTATTTCGTGTATGCGCTGGTGCGCCCGGGCGGCGGGCGGCCGCTGGGCCAGGTGCAGCAAGTCGGCAGCGCCAGCGTGCTGCAGGCCGGGCCGGCGTCCAGCGCGCCCGGTTCTTACCGCGAGGCGGCCGGGCGGGCCATGCCGGCGGTGGTGAATATCCTCACCAGCAAGATCCGCCGGCATAAGGAAAATCCGCTGGCCAGGGATCCTTTCTTCAAGCGTTTCTTCGGCGATCCGCGTCCCGACAACGGGGATGGCGACCAGGACGGCATGCCCGATCCTGACGGCCGCCAGACCAGCCTCGGTTCCGGCGTCATCGTCAGCCCGGAAGGCTATATCCTGACCAATAACCACGTGGTCGACGCCGCCGATGAAATCGAGGTGGTGCTGGCCGACGGCCGCAAGGGGCCGGCGAAAGTGGTCGGCCTGGATCCGGAAACCGACCTGGCCGTCATCAAGATCGGCCTCGACAAGTTGCCGGTCATGGTGCTCGGCCATGTCGACCAAGCCCGCGTCGGCGATGTCGTGCTGGCGATCGGCAATCCTTTCGGCGTCGGCCAGACCGTCACCATGGGCATCATTTCCGCGTTGGGCCGCAACAATCTGCACATCAACCATTTCGAGGATTTCATCCAGACCGACGCGGCGATCAACTTCGGCAATTCGGGCGGGGCCTTGATCGATACCCACGGCAACCTGCTCGGGATTAACTCGGCGATCTATTCCCAGACCGGCGGTTCGGTCGGCATCGGTTTCGCCATCCCCGTCTCGACGGCGAAATCGGTAATGGAGGCGATCATCAAGTCGGGCCACGTGGTGCGCGGCTGGATCGGCGTCGAATCGCAAGACATCACGCCCGAACTGGCGGACAGCTTCGGCCTGCGGAAACAAAGCGGCGCCATCATCGCCGGCGTGGTCAGGAACGGCCCGGCCGACCGCGGCGGCATGAGGCCGGGCGACATCCTGCTGACGGTGGAAGGCAAGCCGGTCACCGACACCACCGTCATGCTGAACCTGATCGCCCAACTCGCTCCGGGCGGAAAAGCTAAAATGACGGTGCTGCGCAAGAGCCGGGTCGCCACGCTGGAAATTCTTGTCGGCAAACGGCCAACGACAAAGTAATTCCCCATACCGACATTCCGACATTCCGACATTCCGACATTCCGACATTCCGACATTTTTCGACTGGATCGCACTCCATGCATTTGCGTGACCTGACACAATTTTTAAAAGAGCTGGGCGAGAACAACAACCGCCCCTGGTTCGTCATGAACAAACCGCGCTACGACATCTTGCGCGAGGAATTCCTGGCCCTGGTCACCAGCCTGATCAAGGAAATCGGCAAGTTCGACCCGCTGGTGGCGCACAACAATCCAAAGAAAGCGATGTTCCGCATCAACCGCGACATCCGCTTTGCCAACGACAAGAGTCCCTACAAGACGCGTTTTTCGGCGGCCATCGCGCCGAACGACCTGCGCCGTCCCAGCAAGGCGGGCGGGCCGACCTATTACATGCAGATCGACGGCACCGGCAAGCTGCTGTTCGGCGCCGGCGAATACATGCCGCCGCCGGGGCGGCTGCGCGCCATCCGCGAGCAACTGCTCAACGACGCGACAGGTTTTTCGAAAGTCATCAAAAATAAGCGCGTGCGCCAGACCTATGGCGGGATCCAGGAAGAAAGCAAGTTGATGCGTCCGCCGAAAGGCTTCGACGCCGATGCCGAGCATATCGAATACATCAAGCTGAAGAGTTTCTTTGTCTGGACCGAAGTCGACCTGAAGCTGAATGCGCCGGACGAATTGTTGCCGGACCTGGTGAGCGGATTCAAGGATGCGCTGCCGCTGGTGATCTGGTTGCGCACGGCGAAGGAAGAGATCGGCGAAGAATAGGGCAACCCGCCCATACATGCGGAAGGAGATGCACCATGGCCTTGCCACACGCGGCGTCCGGCGCCGTCATCGATGTCCAGCGCGGCGACGAGGATTTGAGCCAGTTTTCCTCGATCGCGCTGGCCAAGACGCCGGAACAGGAATTGATCCGCATGACCCTGCCGAAAGGTAAGACCTTGCCCGAGCATCATGTGCCGGGGGAAGTCACTTTACTCTGTCTGCAAGGCGAGGTGACCGTCGAAACCCATGGCGCCAGCCGGGTCTTGCGTGCCGGCCAGATGCTGTATCTGCACGGCGGCCAGGCGCACGCCTTGCTCGCCGGGCAGGATAGCCTGCTGTTGCGGACTATTTTGCTGATCAAGCCGTTGACGCGCTGAAGCGCTTAACCTGATCAGGCCGTCTCATCCCTGGGATCGCGCGCCAGCAGGCGCGACACCAATTCCTGCGGCCGGTCGCCGTCGAACAGCACGCCGGCCACCGCATTTGTGATCGGCATGTCGACGCCCAGCTTGCGCGCCAGTTCGCGCACGGCTTTGGCGCAGGGCACGCCCTCCGCCACATGGCCCAGTTCGGCGACGATGAGGTCCAGCGCCTTGCCCTGGGCCAGCGCCAGGCCGACGCGGCGGTTGCGCGACAGGTCGCCGGTGCAGGTCAGGATCAAATCGCCCATGCCGGTCAGGCCCATGAAGGTTTCGGTGTGGCCGCCCAGCGCCGTGCCGAGGCGGGTGATTTCCGCCAGGCCGCGGGTGATCACGGCGGCGCGCGCGTTCAAGCCCAGGCCGAGGCCGTCGGCCACGCCGGTGGCGATGGCCAGCACGTTCTTCACCGCGCCGCCGACCTCGACGCCGACCAGGTCTTCACTCGAATATACCCGCAAATTTCCACCATGCACCGCGGCCACCACGCAGTCGCGCAGCGCCGCCGAAGTCGAGGCGATGGTCAGCGCGCAGGGCAGGCCGCGCGCCACTTCCTGGGCGAACGAGGGGCCCGACAAGGCGCCGCCGGCGACCGAGGGGCCTAATACTTCCAGCGCAATCTGGTGCGGCAGCAAGCCGCTGCCGTATTCGAAACCCTTGCACAACCAGACGATGTGGGGGATGGTTTTGCCCTTGAGCTGCTGCAGCAGCGGGCGCAGGCCGGCCACCGGGCAGGCGGCGATCAGCAGCGCGTCGGCAGCGGACACATGGGCCAGCGCGGCATCGAAACCGGCGCTGACGGTCAAGCCGGGCGACAGGGTAAAGCCGGGCAGATAGGTATTTTCGCGGCTGGCCTGCATGGCCTGCATGGCGGCGCCGTCGCGGCCCCACAGCAGCACGTCGTGGCGGCCGGCCAGCGCCATGGCGACGGCGGTGCCCCAGGCGCCGGCGCCGAGCACGGTGACCTTGCGCATGCGGGCAGGCGATCGGGAATCTTGGATAGGGGAGTCTTGCATGCAACCTCGGACATCGGTAAAACCGGCGGCCCGGGCGGCCGCCGCAGACAGGGGATGGCCGCTCAGATGCCCCAGACGTCGGCCGGCTTGACGAAACCGGTCAAGCCATCGCGGTGGCGCACCTTGATCCAGCCGCTCGCGGCCGGTTCCGCCACTTCCAGCAAGACGCCTTTATCAGCGCTGAACATCGGCGTGGCATTGTCGTCGGGGCTGGCGCGCACTTTCAGGTTGGCCGTGCGCACCACCACATTGTGCTTGGCGCTCAAGCCATTGGCTTCGGTCCAGGCCAGGTCGCCGCTGACGTCGCGCACCTTGACCCATTCGCCATAGCTGAGCACCACTTCAAGCGGCATGCCGCGCGGCGCGACGAAGAGTTTTTCGCCCTTGGTGGACGGGGCGTCGTACAGGATGACCGGCGCCGTCCCGACCGTCTTGAAATCGAAAGCGTGGCTGGCGGCCGCGGCCATCAACAGCGCTGCGCCTGCGATCAAACGTGGAATGCTCATAAGCGGGCCTTCGACTCGGATAAGTGAAGCAGGCGGCCGCCACCGGCAACCGCTTGCTTGATTCGATGGCGCCCGGTAGGGCCGGGCGCGAGTTCTTGCTTAGTGCTGCTTGCTTAGTGCTGCGTTGCGTCGCCGTTGGCTGGCGCTGCGGCTGCGGCGTCGGCCACTGCCTGCAGGCGCTGCTGGTAAAACACCTCGAAGTTGATCTCGGCCAGGTGCACAGGCGGGAAGCCGGCACGGGTGATCACGTCGGCGATGTTGGCGCGCAGGTAAGGGTAGACGATGTTCGGGCAGCCGATGCCGAGCAGCGGGTCGAGCTGGTCGGCAGGAATGTTGCGCGCTTCAAAGATACCGGCTTGTTTGCCTTCGACCAGGAAGGCGACCTTGTCCTTGACCTTGGCGGTCACGGTGATGGTGACGGTCGATTCAAAGATGCCGTCTGCCAGCGGCTCGGCGCCGACGTCCAGCGCGACTTCGATGGTTGGCGCTTCTTGTTCCAGAAAAATGGCTGGTGAATTTGGTTGCTCCAGCGACATGTCTTTCAGGTAGACGCGTTGGATTTGGAATACTGGTTGCAGGTTTTCGTCAGACATGGAACGCTTTCGTTGTAATGGAGAGAAACGGCGAATGCCGTTCAATGTGGTGATGCGGGCCTTGGTTTCAAGACCGGCGGCCCAGTTCGGCTGATTTATTTGAATGTAAAACTTTTCAAATAGACAAGCCGGCAGTTTACATCGGCGGGCCGAACAAAACGCGTCGCAATTGTATCAAAACGAACAGATTCCAAACCAGTTTTTGCCGTGACTATGCAAACTTCGGCATTCCGGCCGACCTCGGCTGGCCGGGCGGAACATGGCGCCCGGTTCGGGGGGAAAAGGCGAGCTCAGGCGCCGGCCAGCAGCGGATCCAGCTTGCCGGCCTGGTCGAGCGCATACAGGTCGTCGAAACCGCCGACGTGGGTAGCGCCGATATAAATCTGCGGCACGGTACGGCGGCCGGTCTTTTGCATCATCAGCAAGCGCTGTTCCGGGTCGAGGTCGACACGGACTTTTTCAATGTCGATCACGCCCTTGGCTTCGAGCAGGCGTTCGGCGCGCACGCAATATGGGCATACGGCGGTGCTATACAACACTACATGGGCAGTCATAAAATTTTTCCTTCGTTCCTGTGAGTTTATTTGGCAAGAGGCAAACCCAGGGTTTGCCATGCCGCCAGTCCGCCATCCAGGCAGACGACGTCCTCGAACCCGGCTTTGGCCAGCTCTTTGGCTGCCGATGCCGAGCGCGCCCCCTTTTGGCAGACCACGACGACGGTCTTGGCCTTGGACTTGTTCAACTCGCCGACCCGGCCGCCCAGTTCGGTCAATGGAATATTCTTTGAATCCGGCAAATGGCCGCCGGCATATTCGGCGGCGTCGCGCACGTCCAGCACCACGGCCTTGCCGCGATTGATCAACTGGGTCACCTGCAGCGCCGAGGCGCGCTTGCCGCGCACGGCCAGGGCCGGCCACACCAGCGCGGCGCCCGAAACGACGACGATAGCAATCAGAAAAATATGGTCAATAATGAATTTCACGAGGATCCAATGGTTTAAGTCAATCGGCGCATTATAAAATAGAAGCCGAAAGAGTTCCGTCCGCGCTTCATTTTCAGGCAGCGATGCGACGTTACCGTTGCTTTGTCACCCTAGTTCGAACCACATTTAAAAAAAACTATGTATAAAATCGTTTTCATGCGTCATGGCGAATCCACCTGGAATCTGGAAAACCGCTTCACCGGCTGGACCGATGTCGACCTGACCGAAAAAGGCGTCGGCGAAGCCAAATACGCCGGCAAGGTGCTGAAGGAAGCCGGTTTCACTTTCAACCTGGCTTACACCTCGGTACTCAAGCGCGCCGTGCGCACGCTCTGGCTGACGCTGGATGAAATGGATTTGCTGTGGTTGCCGATCAAGAACGACTGGCGCCTCAACGAGCGCCACTACGGCGCGCTGCAGGGCCTGGACAAGGCCGAGACGGCGGCCAAGTTCGGCGACGCCCAGGTGCTGGTCTGGCGCCGCAGCTACGATACGCCGCCGCCGCCGCTGGCTGCGGATGACGAGCGCACCTCGTACAACGATCCGCGCTACGCCGGCTTGCCGAAAGAGAGCATCCCGCTCACCGAATGCCTGAAAGACACGGTGGCGCGCGTGGTGCCGGCCTGGGACGAGGACATCGCCCCGGCTATCCGCGCCGGCAAAAAAATCCTCATCTCGGCGCACGGCAATAGCTTGCGCGCGCTGATCAAGATGCTCGATGGCATCAGCGACGACGATATCGTCGGCCTCAACATCCCCAACGGCCAGCCGCTGGTGTATGAGCTGGACGCCGACCTGAAACCGATCCGCCATTATTACCTGGGCGACCCGGCCGCCATCGCCGCCGCCATGAGCGCCGTCGCCAATCAAGGGAAAGCGAAGTAGTTTTGCCCTCCTTCTCTCGCATTGCAGCTTTGCCAGTATTGCTGCTGGGCCTGGCCATGGCCGTCGGCGCCGCCCATGCGGCCGCGACCAGGACCACCGAACGCAGCAAGCAAAAAGCGGCGGCGGAGGCCGAGCGCGCCGGGCTGCAGCAAAAGCTCAGCGAGTTGAAGCGCGACATCGGCCGCACCGAAAGCGCCAAGGATGACGCCGCCGACACGCTGGCCGAGTCGGAGGAAGCGATTTCCAACGCCAACCGCGCGCTGTTCGACTTGAAGGCCGAGCAGGCGCAGACCGACCACAAGCTGGGGCAACTGGGCGTCGAGCACGACAGGCTGGCGGCCACGGTCGAACAGCAAAAAGCCCAGTTGTCCAAATTGCTGCGCGAGCAATACGTCGCCGGCAATGAAGACCGCATCAAACTGCTGCTGTCGGGCGACAATCCGAACCGCATCAACCGCGAACTGCAGATGCTGGCCTATGTCTCGCAAGCGCAGGCGCGCCTGCTGACCGCGCTGCGCACGAATCTGCTGGCGGTCGAGGCCAACCAGGCCGCGGCCCAGAGCGCGCGCGACGACCTCGACGAGATCGCCCAGGAGCAGACCCAGCAGAAAACCGTGCTGGAAAAGGAAAAGGCGCGCCGCGCCGCCTTGCTGGCCAGCCTGTCGCAACGCCTGGTGGCGCAGCGCAAGGAAGCCGGCAATGTCGAGCGCGACGAACAGCGCATGGCCGGCCTGGTCGACAAGCTGGGCAAGTTGATCAAGGAACAAGCCGAAGC
Organism: Janthinobacterium sp.; assembly: GCA_036009485.1. Lineage (GTDB taxonomy): Bacteria > Pseudomonadota > Gammaproteobacteria > Burkholderiales > Burkholderiaceae_D > Janthinobacterium. The sequence goes on along the minus strand of DASYLQ010000152.1, from coordinate 4,564 downwards.
GGCGGCCGCCGAAAAACGCCGCCAGGAACAACTGGCCCAGGCCCGCGCCGAAGCGAAGGCCAAGGCCAGGGCTCAGGTGCTGGCCTTGGCCGAGGCCCGCGCCAAGGCCCAGGCCGAGCGCGAGCGTCTGGCGAAAGAACAAAAACGCAGCGGCCGGATCAAGCCGCAGGCGCCAGTCAAGCTGGAACCGATCGACGCCGACGAGGCGCCCAAGGTGGCGGCCGCCGCGCCGGACGAGCCGAAAGCCGGACCGAAACCCAAGCCGGCCGCGGCTGATCCGGTGAAGGCGGAGGCGCCGCAAGCCGAGCTGACGCTGGCCCCCGCCGCGCCCGACGGCGCCTTCGCCAGCCTGCGCGGCCAGATGCGCGCGCCGGTGGCCGGCAAGCTGGCCGCCAGGTTCGGCAGCAAGCGCGGCGACGGTCCGAGCTGGAAGGGGGTCTTTATCCGCGCCGGCGAAGGCAGCGACATCAAGGCCGTCGCCGGCGGCCGGGTCGTGTTCGCCGAATGGTTGCGCGGCTTCGGCAACCTGATCATCATCGACCACGGCGGCGAGTACATGAGCATCTATGGCAATAACCAGGCCTTGCTGAAGCGCGCCGGCGACGTCGTCAAGGCGGGCGACTCGATCGCCAGCGCCGGCAACAGCGGCGGCAATGAGGAATCGGGGCTATACTTTGAACTGCGTCATCAGGGCCGGGCTTTTGATCCGGCCGGGTGGGTGAGATTTTAAAGCCACCGGTTTTAAAGCCGGCCTTAAGCCTGCCGGTCTACAGTCGGCTTCCAGTCTCCGCCTTTGAGGCGGATTGAAGGGGTTTTCAAGAGTGCAGCGCGGGCGGGTCCATAGTGGCCGCCCGCGCTGCTGTGTCGGATGTCGGGTTTATCGGATAGCGAAAAATACATGGGCAACAAAGTCAAGAGTTTCGGTCTGATCGGTTTTGGCATGGTGGCCGGCATCGCCGCCTCAATGCAGTTTTCCGCCGTCGCGCAAAAAGCCGGCGCGCCGCTGCCGCTCAACGAACTGCGCCAGTTCTCCGACGTCTTCGGCTTGATCAAGTCGGATTACGTCGAACCTGTCAACGACAAGAAACTGCTGACCGAAGCCATTTCCGGCATGGTCGCCTCGCTCGACCCGCACTCGGTCTACCTCGACAAGCAAGCTTTCAGCGACCTGCGCGACAGCATGTCCGGCAAGTTCGTCGGCATCGGCATCGAAGTCAGCATCGAAGACGGCTACATCAAGGTGGTGTCGCCGATCGAGGATTCGCCCGCCGCCAAGGCCGGCATCAAGGCCGGCGACTTGCTCACCCGCATCGACGGCACGCCGATGCACGGCGTCTCGCTCGACCAGGCCATCAAGAAGATGCGCGGCGAACCGCATTCCAGGGTGGAGCTGACGATGGCCCGCAAGGGCGAGGACAAGCCGCTGGTGTTCCATATCCAGCGCGAGGAAATCCGCGTCCAGAGCGTCAAGGCGAAGATGGTCGAGCCGGGCTACGCCTGGGTGCGCATCGTCCAATTCCAGGAACCGACCGTCGCGGACATGGCGAAAAAACTCGCCGCCCTGTATGCCCAGGATCCGCACATCAAGGGCATCGTGCTCGACTTGCGCAACGACCCGGGCGGCGTGGTGCCGGGCGCGGTCGGCGTCTCGGCCGCCTTCCTGCCGTCCGATTCGGTGATCGTCTCGACCAATGGCCAGTTGCCCGAATCGAAGCAGACCTTTTACGGCCGGCGCGAGTTTTACGCGGTCGGCCGCGGCGGCGGCGATCCGCTCGCCAAACTGCCGGAAGCGCTGAAAAAAGTGCCGCTGGTGGTGCTGGTCAACACCGGTTCGGCCTCGGCTTCGGAAATCGTCGCCGGCGCGCTGCAGGACTACAAGCGCGCCACCATCATCGGCAGCCAGACCTTCGGCAAGGGCTCGGTGCAAACCTTGCGCCAGCTGAGCGCCGACACCGCCGTCAAGCTGACCACCGCGCGCTATTACACGCCGCACGGCCGCTCGATCCAGGCCAAGGGCATCGTGCCCGACTTGTCGGTCGACGAATACGCCGACGGCGACGACTTGAACCGACTGCAGGTGCGCGAAGCGGACTTGCAGAAGCACCTGGTCAACGACGACGACAAGCAAGCCAAGGCGGCGCCGCTGCGCGACGAACTGCAGGAAGAACAGCGCCTGGTCGCCATGGAAAAGAAGCACAAGCCGGTCGATTTCGGCGGCAAGGACGATTTCCAGCTGATCCAGGCGCTGAACCACCTGAAAGGCTTGCCGGTGCAACTGGCCAAGGCCGACACGGCGAAGACGGCCACCCCCGACGCCTTGCTCGACAAGGGCGAGACCAAGTCGGACGCCAAGCCCGAGGCCAAGCCTGAAGACAAAAAGGCGCCCGCCAGCATCAAATAATCATCCACCCATCTTCCATCATTATTCAATGAGCGGCGCGCCGCCCCAGCCGATGAACGACCAACAACTGCTGCGCTATTCGCGCCACATCCTGCTCGACGAGATCGGCATCGAAGGCCAGCAAACCCTGCTGGCCGCGCATGCCCTGGTGATCGGCGCCGGCGGCCTGGGTTCGCCGGCGGCGATGTACCTGGCCTCGGCCGGCGTCGGCAAGATCACCCTGGTCGACGACGACACGGTCGACCTGACCAACCTGCAGCGCCAGATCGCCCACACCACCGCGCGCGTGGGCCGGCCCAAGGCCGAATCGGCGCGCCTGACCCTGCACGAGATCAATCCCGGGATCGACATCGTGGCGCTGGCCGAGCGCGCCGATGAAAGCCGCCTGGCCGAGCTGGTGGCGGACGCCGATGTGGTGCTCGACTGCACCGACAACTTCGCCACGCGCCACGCCGTCAACCGCGCCTGCGTCGCGCAGCGGGTGCCGCTGGTGTCGGGCGCGGTGATCCGCTTCGACGGCCAGGTCAGCGTTTTCGACCCGCGCCGCGACGACGCGCCCTGTTATTCCTGCCTGTTCCCGCAAGACCAGCATTTCGAAGACGTCGCCTGTTCCACCATGGGCGTGTTCGCGCCGCTGGTCGGCGTGGTCGGCGCGATGCAGGCGGCCGAGGCGCTGAAGCTGTTGATGGGCGTCGGCGAATCGCTGGCCGGCCGCCTGCTGATGCTGGACGGCTTGCGCATGGACTGGAGCAGCATCCGCATCGGCCGCAACGAGGCTTGCCCGGTATGCGGCCGGCGCCACGGCGCCAAATAATAATTTTCCCTTTTATGAACGGCGCCGGTCGCCACCAGCATACACGGGGCATGAGACCGGGCTGGGCTTGTCGCCGGCTTTTACCGGGCCGCCGCCAACGATCCTCAAGTCAGACGTAAGAATAAGCGGGTTTCTTCCGACAAATGGGGAACGTTTTAGCTGGGAAATTATCCAAGTTCTTCCGGCGCTCTTAAACTTTGTAACCGAGGCTCGGCATTTTTGCCCCGGTCACATTTCAGCCTTATACTCTGCACTCCATTTCTTCATCGTCACTCACATGCTTATGCAAAATGTATCAAACCGTTCGATCCGCCGCCAACTGGCGCGCGGCTTTACGCTGGTCGAGATCATGGTGGTGGTGGTCATCATCGGCATCATGGCGGCCCTGGTCGCGCCCAAGCTGTTCGGCCATATCGGCCAGTCGAAGGTAACGGCCGCCAAGGTCGACATCTCGACCGTGCTGCAGGCGTTGAAACTGTACAAGCTTGACAACCAGCGTTATCCGACCACCGAGCAAGGCTTGCAAGCCCTGGTCACCAGGCCGACCGCCAGCCCGGCCGCGAACGGCTGGAAAGAGGGCGGCTATCTGGACAAACTGCCGAAAGACCCTTGGGGCAATCCCTACCAATACCTATCGCCCGGCATCAAGGGCGAGGTCGACGTATTTTCGCTGGGTGCCGACGGCCAGCCCGGCGGCGCCGGCGACGACGCCGACATCGGCTCCTGGGATATCTGAACCCGCAGCCGGCCCGGACTGAGACCATGCGACGACGCCGACATCGGCTCCTGGGATATCTGAACCCGCGGCCGGCCCGGACTGAGACCATGCAACCCTTGCCATTCGCCGCGGCGCGGCGCGGCCGAGCGCGCGGCTTCACCCTGGTCGAGCTGATGGTCGTGCTGGTACTGGTCGGCATCCTGCTCGGGCTGGTGGCGGCGAACGCGGCGCCGGGCAGCCAGAAAACGCTGCAAAACGAAGCCCAGCGCATCGCCCTGCTGTTGCAACTGGCGCGCGACGAAGCCATCGTGCGCAACCGCCAGATGGCGTTCGAGGCGGAAGCCGACGGCTACCGCTTCTGGGTGCGCAATGGACAGCAATGGCAACTGGTCATGCAGGACGACTTGCTGCGCGCGCGCGATTTCAAGATCACGCCGATGCAGCTGAGCCTGGATCCGCCGGGCACGGCGCCGACGCTGCGCATCACCTTCGGCCGCGAGCCGGTCGACAAGCCTTTCGTGCTGAACCTGGCGAACGGCGGCTACAGCGTGGCCATCCGCGCCGACGGCATCGGCCATTTCACGGTGGATTGACAATGACAGCCCGCCGTTTCCCCGATCCAGGCCGCAGG
>DASYLQ010000151.1:0-5526 GCA_036009485.1 Janthinobacterium sp. | reverse complement strand
GAGGAGCAGCTGAGGAACCGCGACTGGGTGGAGGGCAACATCCGCAAGGTGAGCCAGGCGACGGACGGGCGGGTGGCGTACGTATACGTTCCCAACACCGCGAGCCTCGGCCACACCTACTTCAAGCGCTACTTCTTCCCGCAGGCCGACAAGGACGCCATCATCGTCGACGAGCGTTTCAACAGCGGCGGCAGCGTGGCCGACTATTACATCGACATCCTGCAGAAAAAGGAAATCGCCTGGTGGGCCATGCGCTACGGCGCCGACATGAAGACGCCGTCGGCCTCGATCCAGGGACCGCGCGCGATGCTGATCGACGAGACGGCCGGCTCGGGCGGCGACCTGCTGCCGTGGATGTTCCGCAAGAACGAGATGGGCCCGCTGATCGGCAAGACCACCTGGGGCGGCCTGGTCGGCATCCTCGGCTTTCCGCCGCTGATGGACGGCGGCACGATCACGGCGCCGAACCTGGGCTTCTGGACCCGCGACCATGGCTGGGGCGTGGAAAACGAAGGCGTGGCGCCGGACATCGAGATCGACCAGACGCCGTCCGAAGTCATCGCCGGCCGCGATCCGCAACTGGAAAAGGCGATCGAGGTGATCAAGGCCGAGCTGGCGAAGCATCCGGCGCTGCGGCCGGTGCATCCGCCCTTCCCGGACAAGAGCAAATGAGGAGCAAATGAGGAGCAAATAAAGGGGCGATTTCAGGCGCCTACAACAGGTGGTCCAGCAGCTCCGGTCCGAACATTTCGCGGTGCAGGCGTTGCACCGGCACGCCCGCCTGCACCAGGCCGGTCCATTGCTGGCGCATGAAACCCAGCGGCCCGCACAGGTACACATCGGCCTCGGCGCGCGGCCAGTCCGGCAGCAATGCCGCTTCCATATGGGTTTGCGGCGGCGACGATTCGTAAAAGGTCGCCACCCGCAGGTTCGGCATCAATCGCTGCGCCGCGGCCAGGTCGGCGCGGTGGGCGTGATGGTCCGCGCTGCGGGCCGCGTGGCCAAACACCACCTGGCGCTGCGGATTCACCCTGGCGATATGGTTCAGCGCCGAGATCATCGGCGTGATGCCGACGCCGGCCGACAGCAGCACGATAGGGGCCGATGCCTCGGTGTCCGGGGTGAAGTCGCCGAATGGATGGCTGACCTGCAGCAGGCTGCCCACTTCCAGCCTGTCGTGGATCCAGTTGGAGACCTGGCCATGCGGTCTGGCGTCGGCGCGCTCGCGCTTGACCGAGATGCGCAAGTGCTGCGCGCCCGGCGCGTCCGACAGGCTGTACTGGCGCAACTGGCGGCCGCCGTCCTCGAAGTGCGCGGCGCAGCTGAGGTACTGGCCCGGCTTGAACGCCGGCAGCGGCAAACCGTCGGCCGGCTGCAGCGCGATCGAGACGACGTCCGCGCTTTCCTTGTTGATCGCCGCCACGCGCATGGCGCGCAGCTGGCCGGGCTCGATGCCGGCTTGCGCGTACAGCGCCGTTTCCGCTTCGATGAACAGCTGCGCCAGCGAATGGTAAGCCTCGTCCCAGGCGGCCAGCAGGGCCGGGGTGGCGGCCTCGCCCAGCACTTCCTTGATCGCGCCGATCAGGTAGCGGCCGACGATGGGGTAGTGCTCCGCCTTGATGCCGAGCGACACGTGCTTGTGGACGATGCGCGTGACCACCGGCCCCAGCGCGGCAGGGTTGCCGATATTGGCGGCGTAGGCGAACACCGCCGCCGCCAGCGATTGCTGCTGCGCGCCGTTGGCCTGGTTGGCCATGTTGAACAACTTGGTCAGCTCGGGGTGGGCGGCGAACATATTCGCGTAAAACGCGGTGGTGATGGCCACCCCGTGGGCGCGCAAGACCGGCACGCTGGCATCGATGTAGGGGCGGGAGAGAGCGGAGATCATGCTGGTTTTCCTTTGACGTGAAATGGGGCGAAGGAATTATATATGAAGATGTATTTCAAATGAATGTTTCAATCGCGGCGGAGGACGGCGAAACTCGGCGAACATCCTGCCGCGTCTTGTTGCATAGTTGTATTTCTTATACAAAAGATCTGTATTGGTATCAGGGCGAAAGCCCTATAATCGCGAGCTTAACGCGTGAATAAAGGACTTCTTGTGAACGAAACCTTGGGTCAGAAACTGACTCGCACCAAGCCTATTGACCGTTCGGTCGACGCCAGCCAGATAGTCAGTAGCAGCGGCCTGGGCCGGTCGATCGGCTTGTTTCCCCTGACGATGATCGGGGTCGGCGCCACCATCGGCACCGGGATTTTCTTCACGATGGTCGAAGCGGTGCCGAAAGCCGGCCCCTCGGTGATCCTCTCCTTCCTGATGGCGGCCATCACCGCCGGCCTGACCGCGCTGTGCTACGCCGAGCTGTCGTTCCGCATCCCCGCTTCCGGTTCTTCCTATTCCTTCGCCTACGCCACCGTCGGCGAATTCCTCGCCTTTATCATGGCGGCCTGCCTGCTGCTCGAATACGGACTGGCCGCCAGCGCCACCTCGATCGGCTGGTCGGATTACCTGAACAACTTCCTCGCCAACGCCTTCAACTGGCACATCCCCGAGATGCTGCGCTCGCCGATGATCGTGTCGGGGCCGAAGGGGGTCGAGTTCCATCCCGGGCATTTCAACCTGCCGCCCATCCTGCTGGTCATCATGTGCTGCCTCCTGCTGCTGCGCGGGGCCAGGGAATCGGCCACCACCAACGCCATCATGGTGATGATCAAGCTGGCGATCCTGGTGTTTTTCGTCGCCATCGCGTTTTCCGGTTTCGACATGGCCAACTTCCATCCCTTCTTCCTCGGCGCCGGCAGCAAGGGCCCGGGCGGCATGGCCGGCGTGACGGCGGCGGCCGGCACCGTGTTCTTTTCCTTCATCGGCCTGGACACCATCGCCACCGCCGGCGACGAAGTCAGGAACCCGACCCGCAACGTGCCGCTGGGCATACTCGCCGCGCTGGGCATCATCACCGTGTTTTACCTGCTGGTGGCGGTGGCGGCGCTGGGCGCCCAGCCGGCCGCCATGTTCGAAGGCCAGGAAGCCGGCCTGGCGGTGATCCTGCAAAACGTCACCGGCAAGACCTGGCCGGCGCTGATCCTCTCGGCCGGCGCGGTGATCTCGGTATTCAGCGTGACCCTGGTGACGATCTATGGGCAGACCCGCATCCTGTTCGCCATCAGCCGCGACGGCCTGATCCCGAAGGTCTTCCGCAAGGTACACCCGCGCACCCTGGCGCCGGTCGGCAATACCGTCATCGTCTGCGTGCTGGTCGGGCTGGTGGCCGGCTTCGTCGACGCCACCTATCTGTGGGACATGGTCAGCATGGGCACGCTGACGGCCTTTATCGTGGTCTCGGTGGCGGTGCCGGTGCTGCGCCACAAAGAGGGCGACAAGGCGATCAAGGGCTTCCGCGTGCCCTTCGGCCCCTACCTGGTGCCGGCGCTGAGCATCTGCGCCTGCGCCTACATCATGCACGACCTGTCGATCACGACGAAGGTGGTGTTCGCCATCTGGATGGCGGTGACCGTCGCCACGTATTTCAGCTACGGCATGCGCCATTCCCACCTGAACAAGCAGTCCGCCTGATTGTTTTCAGCATGCGGGGCGAACACCACCTTGCCGCATGTCGGCGATGGCGCATACTTCAAGCTACCCAGGCGCGCGAGCGTTCCACGGCGCGGCGCCACTGGGCCAGGCGCTCGTCGCGTTCGGCCGCGTCCATGGCCGGTTCGAAGCGGCGCTGCATCTTCCATTGCGCCGCGATTTCTTCCTGCGACGACCAGAAGCCCACCGCCAGCCCGGCCAGGTAGGCCGCGCCCAGCGCCGTGGTCTCGGTGACCACCGGCCGCAGCACCGGCACGCCGAGCATGTCGGCCTGGTATTGCATCAGCATGTCGTTGCGCGCCGCGCCGCCGTCGACGCGCAATTCGGTCAACCGGATCAGCGCATCCTTTTGCATCGCTTCCAGCACGTCGGCGCTCTGGTAGGCGATGCTGGCCAGCGCGGCGCGGGCGATATGCGCCTTGGTGGTGCCGCGCGTCATGCCGACGATGGTGCCGCGCGCGTGCGCATCCCAGTGCGGCGAACCGAGGCCGGAAAAGGCCGGCACGAAGACCACGCCGCCGGTGTCCGGCACGCTGGCCGCCAGCGCCTCGACTTCGGACGAATCGCGGATGATGCCCAGGCCGTCGCGCAACCACTGCACCGTGGCGCCGGCCATGAAGACGCTGCCTTCCAGCATATAGTCGGTCTTGCCGGGCAGGGCCGCGCCGAAGGTCCAGCCGACGGTGGTCAGCAGCTTGTTATGCGAAGAGATCACTTCCTGGCCGGTGTTCATCAGCATGAAGCAGCCGGTGCCATAGGTGTTTTTCGCCATGCCGGGATGGATGCAGGCCTGGCCGAAGGTGGCCGCCTGCTGGTCGCCGGCGATGCCGCTGATCGGCAGCGCCGCGCCGAACAGCTCGGGACAGGTCGTGGCGACGGTGCCGCTGCTGGGCAGCACCTGCGGCAGCAGGGCGCGCGGAATGTTGAGCAGGGACAGCAACTGCTCGTCCCATTGCTGCGCACGGATATCGAACAGCAGCGTGCGCGAGGCATTGCTGGTGTCGGTGACGTGGACGCCGCTCATCTTGAAGATCAGCCAGCTGTCGACGGTGCCGAAGGCCAGTTCGCCGCGTTCGGCGCGCTGCCTTGCGCCGGGGATGTTATCCAGCAGCCATTTCAGCTTGGTGCCGGAAAAATAAGCGTCCAGCACCAGGCCGGTCTTGTGCTGGAAGATGCCGGCCTTGCCTTCGGCCTGCAACCGCTCGCACAGCGCGGCGTTGCGCCGGTCTTGCCAGACAATGGCGTTGGCCACCGGTGCGCCGGTCTTGCGGTCCCACAGCACGCTGGTCTCGCGCTGGTTGGCGATGCCGATCGCGGCGATGTCGCCCGGCGCCACGCTGTTGTCGCGCAGAACCTGGCGCATCACCGCCAGTTGCGAAGACCAGATCTCGTCGGCGTCGTGCTCGACCCAGCCCGGCTGCGGGAAGATCTGGCGGAATTCCTGCTGCGCGACGGCGTGCGGCTGGCCGGCATGGTCGAACAGGATGGCGCGCGAACTGGTGGTGCCCTGGTCGAGGGCAAGGATGTAGTGCATCGTCGGCATGATGCTGAATTAAGTGTAAAGCAGGCCGATAGGCCGGATTCTGTGTAGTGGTCTCCCTTGCGGGACGCCCCTATGACAGCCATTCCTCTAGGCGCCGAATTACTCCGGCGCTCAAGCTTCCTACCCGCACGCTCCGCGAGCAACATCAACGCGTGCCTATTTGGAATTGCTCCGAGTGGAGGTTACCGCGTTTCACCGTAACTTAATACGCTCGTCTCTGTGGCCCTATTCCTCGCCTTATACCTCGCGGCTTTCAGCGGACGGCCGTTAACCGTCACCCTGCTCTATGGAGTCCGGACCTTCCTCCCGCCGACGCATTACACGCCAGCCAGCGGCTGCCTGGCCTGCTTCACCGACCCATTGTAACCGATGCGCCGCCTCCCGCCCGGCC
>DASYLQ010000150.1:0-8881 GCA_036009485.1 Janthinobacterium sp. | reverse complement strand
ACGCGACCCGCGTCGCCGTCGCCGCCGTGCCGGAAGCGTCTGAATGGCTGATGCTGCTGGCCGGCGCCGGCCCGGTCGCTTTCTGCCTCAGGCGCCGGCCTGAGCCTGCCGCAGCCCTTGCCGAAGAGCCGATGCGATCAGGACAGGGCAGCGACTCTGGCGCCGCCGGCCATGGGCCGCATGCGCCGCGCGGCGGCGACTATCGCCAGCACGCCCAGGCCCATCATCAGGCAGGCGGATGGTTCAGGCACGGCCGAGGTCGGTACTCCGCTGCCGATGGTGGTGATGTTATCCAGCGCAAACTGGCCAAAGTTGCCGTCTTGCGCCACGCAAGGCGCGTCGGCACTGCAGGAAAAACCGGAAAACGACACGGCGGTGAATTGCTGGCTGGTGAAGGCCTTGTCGAGATCAAAGTGCTGGAAGGTAAAGCCATCCGCACCGCGGCCGTTAAGGATCAGGTCTTCGGAAGAAACGCTGCGGTCGGCGCGTATGCCGGTAATGTTCAGCATGCTGACGGTGCCGGCCGGCAAACCCGCATTCGGCGTAATGGCGCTGGCATCGAAGGATGCCAGTTGCAGCGTGGTCCCGGCGGCGTTGCTGAGCAGCAAGGAACTGTCGCTCAGTCCGGCATAGTAATGCCCCATATTATTGGTCGTGCAGTTGTAGCCGAAACACATCGGCGCAGCGCCGTTAACGACGGCGCCGACCAGATCGAATTGGCCGGGTTCGGCGGCGTTGTTGATCCCCGTGGCAAGCAAGCCGTCCTGCGCAAGGAAGGCGTGATCGAACATGGAACCATCGCCCATGTTTTCAAACGTTATTACGCCGGCATGGGCTGCCGGCGTAACCGCCAGTCCGGCGCAGGCGATTAGCGCGAACCGGCCGAGGGTGGCCAGGGAGCGGCGCGGCGGCCTTGCTGCGGCCGCGGAAGAGAGAGAAGTGCAATTCATGTCCTTGCCTTTAATCGTATAAACGTCGTGTTAACAATCCCGCGCCGCAAAAATGCTTTCCTGCTGAATGTGGAAAATCACATACGTTAATAATTACTATATCAAAATAAATAACTTGAGCTGGGCTATAGTGGCCCATTTTTACGCGCCGTTTAAAAAGCGGCATAAGTCAGATTTACTGGTGAACCAAGGACAGGATATGAGGTCAAACTTCGCCTAAACTGGCGAAGCCGGCGGCCGCCGCGATGCCTTGACGCTACCGCCGCGCTGCGCGATGATGTTTCCACCCTTTCCTTGCCGGTGCCGATGCGATGTCTTATCTGCCCTTGTTATCCCTGCTGGCTTGTGTGGCATGCAGTGAGCCAATTCTCGCACGGCAAAATAGTGCTGAGCCTGGGCCTTTTCCTGTTCCCGTTGCTGACCAGCCACAGGACCAGGCCTTGCTCCGTTTGCGCGAATTAAGCGGACAAAACTCTTGCAGCGCATCGGCGCAATGCCACACTGTGGCGGTGGGCGCGAAGGCATGCGGCGGGCCGGAGTTTTACCTGGCCTGGTCGGATAGCGGGCCGGTCACGGCGCAGGAACTGCATGCACTGGCGGCGCGTTATGCGGACGCCCGCCGCGCGGCGAACCGGGCGGGATCGGCGATGGCGTCGGACTGCCGCATCATCGCCGACCCGGGCGCGATGTGCGTCAAGCCGGCCGCGGACGCGGCGGATACATCGTCGGGCAAATGCATCTTGCGGGCGCCGGGTTCGCCCGACCCGGTTTGAGCTGACTGAGCCGATCTGGCGGCACAAAAAAAGCTGCGGGCCCGCGGGCGCGCAGCTTTTTTCAGGCCGCCCCGGTCAGGGCGGCCTTCTTGCTCGCAGAAACCATAGAGAAACTACAGGCCGGGATCCGTTTTCCGGTTGCGCGCCACCGACGCCGCCAGCGGCATCGGATTGTTGGTTTCCACGTTGACGACGGTGGTCGCCGCCGTGGCGCCGCTGGCGTCCAGCAATTGCAGGCCGCCGAAGTAGCGCTTGCCGGCCGCCAGGCCGGACCAACTCATGCCGACGGTGGCGGTGCCGCCCGCATACACCTTGCTGGGCGTCGACACTTTCAGGGCGCCGCCGATATCGCTCCGGCTCACCACGGCCGAGGACAGCGTGAAGTCGGTCGAGACCTGGTTAGCCGCCACATACCCGATCGCGCACAGCTTATAGGCGCCGGCGGCCGGGCTGGCCAGGGTGATCGCTTCGTTGGCGCCTTCGCTGCCGCTGTAGCCGACCAGCACGCCGTCCTTCAGCAAGGCCAGGTCGATATCATCGTTGCCTGTGCCGTCTTCGGTGTCGCGGTTGAAGGTTTCAAAGCGCGCCGCCACGGTGTTTGCCGGGAAGGTGACGGGGACGATTTTCACGCCGGCGCCGCCGGCGTTACAGGTCGCCGTCACTTCCTCCGGGGTATCGACTGTGCCCGGCGCCGATTGCGTCACGTTCAGGGCGGTGCGGCTGACTTCCTTGAGTCCGCCGGTGGCCGCGCCCATCTTGCCGGCGAAGCCGGTGGCCACGCTCAGCAGACGAGCGCCGCTGCCCCGGTTCGACGATACCAGCGCCGGCGCCTCGATAGGCTTGCCGGAGCGCGCCTGGATCGGGCTGCGCACCGAATGCGCACCGTCGCTCCACACCAGCGAACCGTATTGCCAGACATTGTCGGGCGCGCTGGTGCGCGTGAGCGTCACGGTGAAGGTCTGCGTCTGGCCCGGCGCCAGGTTGAAGCTGAGCGGACTGACCGACACGCTATAGCCGGTCAGCGAGGCCGTCGCCGAATAGGCCGCCGGGCTGGCGCCGACGTTGGTCACCGTGCGCGTCACGGTTTGCGAACCGAGCACATTGTTGACGGTGATCGACGGCATGTTCAGGTTGTAGCCGGCGATGGTGCCGCCGCCGCATTCCGTCGCCATGCCGGCGCCGCACATGTATTTGCGGTAGTCGGCGCTGGTGGCGTCGTACACCAGGCCCGGATCGGCGGCCCTGGTCGGCGCCACTTGGCCGGCGCCCTGGCCCCACGGCAGGATGCCGCGGGCATCGCCGACCTGGGCGTCGGGCAGGGTGCTGGCGCCGCTGGTCGTCAGGGCCGATTTGATGGCGGCCGGGGTCCAGGTCGGATGCCGCTGGTGCAGCAGGGCGGCGATGCCGGCCACGTGCGGCGTCGCCATCGACGTGCCGTCATAGAAATTCCAGGCCGGCGGCGGCACCAGGGTGCCTGAGATGAGCTCGGCCTTTTGCGCCATGCTCAGTTCCGGCGTGACGCCGGCGAGGATGTTCACGCCGGGCGCGGCGAGGTCGGGTTTCAGCAGATTGGGGTCGAACATGTTCGGTCCGCGCGAAGAAAACGCCGCCACCACCGGCGCCGGATCGGCGCCCACCGTGGTGGTGAACCTGGACATCGCCGCCCGCGCGTTGCTGGACTTGGCGTAAGCCTGGATCGCCGCGCCGTCGGCGGCACTGACATGCACCGTCGGCACCGAATGCACCTCGGCCACCAGGCCGGCGCCGTTGTCCACCAAGACCATGCCGACGCCGCCGGCTTCCTTCACCGCCAGGCTCTTGTCGACGCGCGCGGTGACGCCGCGGGTGCAGGTGACGATCTTGCCGGCCACCTTGGCCGGGTCCAGCACCGCCACATTGTTGTTCGAGCCGCGGCTGTAGCACAGCGACAGTTCGGGCGGGGCGGCGCCGGCGACGCCGGCATCCTCGGCGCGGATGATAGGGGTGTCCGGCAGCGCCGTGATGTTCAGCGAAGCGCCGCTGTAGCCGGCGCCGCTGGCCAGCGTGAGCTTGGCCGCCAGCAGGCGGTTATGGGTCGACGCCGCCACCGTCGCCAGCCATGGGCTGATGTGGTTGACCGCGTTGGCCGGGCCGTCGTTGCCGGCCGCCGCCGAGACGAAGATGCCGGCGTTGGACGCGTGCAGGAAGGCTTGCTCGACCGGGTCGTCGATGCTGCTGCCGCCGCTGATCGAGTAGGTGATGACGTTGACGCCGTCGGTGGCGGCTTTTTCGATCGCCGCCACGCTGTCGCCGGTGTAGCAAGAGTTTTTGGCGCCGGTGGCGTCGCTGGCGTCGTTATACGACCAGCAAATCTTGTACATGGCGATGCGGGCGCGCGGCGCCATGCCCGACACATTGCCCATCGGGATGCCGTTGACCTGGGCCGGCACATTGTTGTTGCCGGCCGCCGTGGTCGAGGTATGGGTGCCGTGGCCGCCGTGGCCCAGGGTGCCGCCGATCGAGTCGCGCGGCGAACGGAATTCGGTCCAGTGGGTGACCAGGCCGCTGACCAGGTAGGTGGCGTCGAAAAATTGTGCGCCGATCAGCTTGTTGTTGCAATTCGTGACTTCGAAGCCTTCGCCGGACTGGCAAATGCCTTTCCAGGCCGCCGGCGCGGCGCCGTAGGCCAGCGTGCCGCCGCTGTCGAAGGTCGGCACGCCATTGTTGTCGAGGCGGTCGGCATAGGACGCATCTTCCGGCCAGATGCCGGTGTCGACGACACCGACGATGACGTCTTCACCGGCGTGTTCCTTGCCGCCGAGCTGGCTCCACAGGCCGCCCGGCTGGTCCAGGCCGAGGAAGGTCGGGGTATAGTTGGTCAACACGTGGCGCGGCTGGTCGGCCGAGATGGCGGCGACGTCGCTGCTGGCCTGCAGCTTCAGCACTTCGGCATCGGTGAGCATGGCGGAAAAACCGTTGAAGACCACCTTGTAGTCGTACTGGATGGGGGCGCCGGCGACGATGGCCTTGACGCTGCTTTGTTTCCGGTCCAGGTAGTTGGTATACAGCTGCACGTCCTGGCTGGCCAGGTTCAGGCGCTGGCCGGCGGCCGGCTGGGTGGCGGGCAGGCCGGCGATGTCGCCGGTATAGGACGCCACCGGCTTGGCGGCCAGCTGGATGATGTAGGGACGGCGGAGGTCGTCGGCGCGGGCGCCGGCGCCCAGGGCGGACAGCAGCGCCAGGATGGCGAGTGAAACAGGGCGAAGTTTCATCTTGAATACTCCTCGAATGCTTGGCGCTTACAGGCTGCGGCGGCGCAGGGCGGCGGCGCCCACGCTTGCCAGGCCCAGCAACATCATCAGATAGGTGGACGGTTCCGGCACTGTGACGGCGATATTGTCGATGGCGAACTGGCCCTTGTTGTCCTGGAAGGCGAGGCAGTTGCCGCTGGCGTCGCAGCTGTAGGCGAAGACATCGACGGCAGCGAAGTTTTCGCTGGCAAAGGCGGTGTCGGTGATGAAGTGTTCAAAGTTGAAGCTGCCGCCGACCGGGCCGGACAGGGCATAGCGGCGCAAGTCGGAACTGCCGTCGGCGAAAAAACCCTGTATCTGCAGCAGGCCGGAGACGGCGGGATACGAGCCGCCGGCGATGGCGCCGATGAAGCTGGCGTCGAAGCCCAGGATGCTGATGTGATTGGCGGGATTGGTGACATCGAGCTGCAGGTATCCGTCGTTGAGTCCGGTATAGAAATTGCTGCTGTTATTGCCCGGGCAAGCCAGGTTGACACACAGGCCGCCGCCGAGGTCGCTGCCATCGACCACCGCTCCGACCAGGTCGCCGGGTTGGGCGCCGATGGCGTTGGAATAAGCGGTCAGGTACAGGCCGGCTTGCTGAAAGGTGTCGCTGTCGCCGACCAGGCCGTTGCCGATACCTTCGAAGTCGATGGTGCCGGCGTGCGCAGCCGGCATGGCGCTGAATGCGGCGCCGAGCAGGACGGCGGCGAAGAGTTTCCTGACGCTTAAGCCAAGTTTCTCAACGGAATTTTCACTTGCATAGGATGCATAATTCATCATTTTTCCCTTGAGATATGGTTGTTATACAATATTTTCTAACAGTTAAGATGAGGCGGGGCCAACATTAATTAGGCGCTCTCAACTATAGCAAAATTGATAATTTAAATGGAACTTATTTCAATATCAGGCAATCGGTAGCGACCAGGAGTTAACAGGAAATAGCCGGCTCCTCCTGTTAATCGCACACCAGAAGTTGCAAAAAAACTGTGTTGAAAATTCACGACAAATTTGATCCGGCGCAATTGCGCTTGACAGTTCCATGGCAAAAATTTGTGTGTCGCAATTTGTGCTTGGCAGGCATGTCGAAACGCAAATCAGATGCAAGAAAAGATTGTCCGAGCGCAAACGGCGTGGTAGCCTTTGCACGCGTCAAAACCGCGTTTGCTCATAGGGCGGAGAGTGTTTTGCTGAATGGTTAACAGCCTTGTTTTTGTTGCAGTAATTGAGGAGCCGGCAGGATGGTTGCAACACATGATCAGGGGCGCCCGCGGCGCGGTAGCGAAGGGTTTACGCTGCTGGAATTATTGGTGGTGATCGTTATCATCGGCCTGCTGGCGGCTTATGTCGGTCCCAAATATTTCGCACAGCTGGGCAAGTCGGAGGTCACGATCGCCAAGGCGCAGATCGAGTCCTTTGAAAAATCGCTGGACACCTACCGTCTCGACGTCGGCCGTTATCCGACCACCGACGAAGGCTTGGCCGCGCTGATGACGGCGCCGCCGACGGCCGGCGCCAAGTGGAACGGCCCCTACCTGAAAAAAGGCGTGCCGCCCGATCCATGGGGCCATCCTTACGTCTACCGCGCTCCCGGCAGCAAGAGCGAATATGAAATCGTGTCGACCGGCAAGGACGGCCAGCCCGGCGGCACCGGCGAGGACGCCGACATCTCTTCGGAACAATAAGCGCAGCCCCGTGGCTCACCATGCAGTTCGATGTCCGCACCCTCTCTCCCGAGCTGGTGATCGCCAATCTTTTGGTCGACGCCCGCGATGAATCCGACGCCCGCCGCCAAGTGGAAGCGCGCGGCCTGTTCGTCAGCGCCATCCAGCCGGTGCGCGGCTCGCTGCTGCGCGCGCGCGGGCGCAAGCCGGGCAGGGCGATGTCGCTGGTGCTGTTCAGCCAGGAATTGCTGGCCCTGCTGACGGCCGGCCTGGGCATCGTCGAAGGGCTGGAAGCGCTGCTGGAAAAGGAAGCCGGCCCGGCCATCCGCAGCGTGCTCGGGCGCCTGCTCGACGGCCTGCGCGAAGGCAAACGCTTTTCCGCCGTGCTGGCCGAGCAGTCCGACCTGTTCCCGCCGCTGTACATCGGCATCATCAAGGCGGCCGAGGGCACCAGCGACTTGCCGCGCGCGCTGTCGCGTTTTATCGATTACCAGCAGCGCATCGACCTGGTCCGGGGCAAGATCGTCAGCGCCGCCATCTATCCGATGATCTTGCTGCTGGTCGGCGGCGGCGTCAGTTTTTTCCTGATCGCCTATGTGGTGCCGCGCTTCGCCGAGGTCTACCAGGGCGCCGGCCGCAACCTGCCGTGGATGTCACAGATGCTGCTGAGTTGGGGCCAGTTCGCCACCGGCCACACCAGCATGCTGCTGGGCGGCATCGCCGCGCTGGCGGCGCTGCTGACGCTGGGCGTGCGCCGCATCAATCGCCGCGGTGGTCTGCTGCGTCTGCTGTCGCGCCTGCCCGGCATCGGCGAGCGGGTGCGCATCTATGAATTGTCGCGCCTCTACCTGACCCTGGGCATGCTGACCGAGGGCGGCATCACCATCGTGCATGCCATCGAAACGGTGCAGGGCATGGTCTCGCCCGGCGTCAAGCTGTCGCTGGCGGCGGCGCGCGTCAGTGTCGAGGCCGGCCTGCCGCTGTCGAGCGCCTTCGAGAGCAATAGCCTGACCACGCCGATTTCGCTGCGCATGCTGCGCGTCGGCGAGCGCACCGGCGACATGGGGCCGATGCTGACCCAGTCGGCGGCCTTTTACGACGGCGAGATCAGTCGCTGGATAGACCGCTTCACGCGCACCTTCGAACCGCTGCTGATGGCCGGCATCGGCTTGATCGTGGGCGCCATCGTGGTGCTGTTATATATGCCGATTTTCGACCTTGCCGGAGACATGTCATGAGTAGCGTCCCAGTTGCGGCGGCCGGCGCGGCCAACGATGCCGCCGCGCCGGCCGTCCTGCCGCTGCAGATCGATACCGCGCTGCTGGCGCGGGCGCGCGCGCAGTGCCGCCTGAGCAAGCGCGCCCTGGTCGAGGAATTGCAGGTCCTGAGCGGCATGGATGCGCGCCAGGTGGTGCAGGCGCTGGCGCTGCCCTTCGGCCTGGCGGTGCTGGAAACGGCCGACATGCTGGCGTTCACGCCGGCCTTCGACCTGCTGCCGCTGGCGCAGGCGCTGGCGCGCCATTGCGTGCTGCTGCGCAGCGGCGAGGGCCAGGTGGTGGGCGTGCTGGCCGATCCCTTCGATCTCGACCTGCAGACCTGGCTGGGCGCGCGCGCCAGGGCCACGCCGCAGGCGCCGCTGCACACCCGCCTGGCGCTGCAATCGGATATCCAGGCCTACCTGTCGAAACAGGAAGAATCGGCGCGCGCCACCGACAGCCTGCTGCCGGGCGCCGGCGACGGCCGGCGCGACGGCAAGACCACCGCCGCCGTGCTGTCCTTCGCCTCGGTGTCGGAAGCCGGCAGCCCGGCCGTCAAGCTGGTCAACTCGACCTTGTACGACGCGCTGAAAGCTGGCGCTTCGGACATCCACCTGGAAAGCACCGCCGGCGGCCTGGCCGTCAAGTACCGCGTTGACGGTGTGCTCGACCACGCTACCTCGGTCAACGGCATCGAGTTGGCCGAGCACATCATTTCGCGCCTGAAGGTGCTGGCCGAGCTCGACATCGCCGAGCGCCGCATTCCGCAGGACGGCAGCTTCCGCGTCGAGACGGGCGGCCGCGAAATCGATTTGCGCGTCTCCATCATGCCCAGCATCCACGGCGAGGACGCGGTCATCCGTATTCTCGACAAGCGCGCCATGATCGAAGCCTACGGTTCGCTGACCCTGGAAGCGCTGGGTTTCGACGCCCCTTCGCTGGTGTCGCTGCGCATGCTGGCGCAGGAAG
>DASYLQ010000149.1:0-9235 GCA_036009485.1 Janthinobacterium sp. | reverse complement strand
TTTTGCGACACGGCCATGTTCGCTTCGTGCAGGCTCAGGTCTGTGCGGTGGGCGTCGGCCATCTGCATCACCGCCTGTTTGTAATTGCCGCAGTTGACCGACATCGCCAGGGGCAGGGCGCCGCTGGCGCCGCTACCCGTGCAGAGCGAAGTCAGGCGCTCGAGGTTTTGCTTGTAGCGTTCGCGCACCACAGTCTGGCTGGCCAGTTCGCCTTGCAGCTTGTCTACTTCGTCCGTGCGCAGGCGCACCAGCGTGGTCAGGTTGCGGATGGTGTGGGAGTCGCTCATGCCATGATTTTTTCAAGTTCGGCGATGCAGGGATCCATGGGCGCGGCTTCCTTGGTGCCCTGGCACAGGAAGGTTTCGATGGCCGGATTGAGCTTGACGGCGTGGTCGGTGACCGGGTCGGCGCCGGGCACGTAGGCGCCCAGCGGAATCAGGTCGCGCACGCGGGCGTGGCGCGCCATCGCCGCCTTCAGCGCGCGCGCCGCCTGCATGTGGCGCGGTTGGATCACCTGGGCCATGCAGCGCGAGATCGAGGCGGCGATGTCGATCGCCGGATAGTGGCCGCGCTCGGCCAACTCGCGCGTCAGGACGATGTGGCCGTCGAGGATGGCGCGGGCGGTGTCGACCACCGGATCCTGCTGGTCGTCGCCCTCGGCCAGCACGGTGTAGATGGCGCTCATGCTGCCGTCCTCGTGCTCGCCGTTGCCGGCGCTTTCGACCAGTTGCGGCAGATTCGAAAACACCGACGGCGGATAGCCGCGCGTGGCGGGCGGCTCGCCCAGCGCCAGCGCCACTTCGCGCAGCGCCATCGCATACCGGGTCAGCGAATCGACCAGCAGCAGCACATGCTTGCCCTGGTCGCGGAAATGCGCCGCGATCGTGTGGCACAGTTCGGTCGCCATGATGCGCATCAGCGGCGATTCGTCGGCCGGGGCGATCACCAGCACGGCTTTTTTCAAGCCTTCTTCGCCCAGCGACATGTCGACGAATTCGCGCACTTCGCGGCCGCGTTCGCCGATCAGGCCGACCACCACCACGTCGGCCACGGTTTGCCGCGTGATCAGGCCCAGCAGCACGCTCTTGCCGACGCCGCTGCCGGCCATCAGGCCGACGCGCTGGCCCTTGCCCAGGGTGAGCATGCTATTGATCGCGCGCACGCCGACGTCGAGCGGTTCGGTGACCGGCTTTTTCTTCAGCGGATGGACTTTCGGCGGCGTCACTTCGAGCAACTGCTCGCCGCCCAGGCGGCCGAGGTCGTCGATCGGTTCGCCCAGGCCATTGACCATGCGTCCCAGCCACGACGGGCCGATCTGCAGGCTGGCCTTGTCGGGCGAGGGCAGCACGCGCGCGCCGGTGGTCATGCCGACGGCTTTCTTGAACGGCATCAGGAAAGACAGCTTGTCGCGGAAACCGACGACCTGGGCTTCCAGCCAGTCGCCGTTCACGGTTTCGATCTGGCAACGCTGGCCCGTATGCAGGCGGCAGCCGGCGCTTTCGAGCAGCAGCCCCGAGGCTCCGACCAGGCGGCCGGTGGGCGTGGCGACCGGCACCGCGCCGATCTCGAGGTTGCGCAGCGTGTCGGCGATCATGGCGCGAGGTCCTGTCCGGCGCGGGCCGTCATGGGGTGACTTCTTCGTCTGCGTGTTCGGCGGCGATCTGCAAGTGATGGCTGACCTGTTCCATGCAGGCGTCGAGGCGCTGCAGGCAGCCGGCGTCGACTTCGTTGTCGCCGGCCTTGATGCGGCATTCGCCCGATTCCAGGCGGACGTCGGCGATCAGGTTCCAGCGCTTGGCGCGCTTCGGATCGAGTTCGCTGATGCGCTTCAATTCTTCCGGATTCAGGAAGACGTCGATTTCCTCGCGCGTCGGCGGCATCGACGCCAGGGTTTCATCGACCAGGGCCAGCAATTGCACCGGCTGCAGCGCCAGTTCGGCGCGGATCACCTGGCGCGCTACCTTGGCCACCAGGTCGACCACTTCCTTGCGCTGCGCTGCGCGGTAATCGGCGCGCACTTTTTTCAGGTTCTTCAAGATGGCGTCGACCGGCCGCGCCAGCTTGTCAAAGGTGACCAGGGTTTCGTTGCGGCCTTCTTCGCGGCCCTGCTCGACGCCTTCGTTGCGTCCGGCGTCATAACCGTCCTGCTGGCCGCGCGTCAGACCTAGTTCGTAACCGTCGCGCTGGCCCTGCTCGAAACCTTCCGCCACCGACGCTTGCCACTGGCCGTCGGTGTCTTCCGAGCGCTGGCCGGCGGCGATGAATTGCGACAGCGGCGGGAAGCGGTAGGGACGAAAGGGTTTCATTCCACCACCGCTTCGGCGAACAGCTGGATTTCGATTTCGCCGGCGTCGGCCAAGCCCTTGACGGTGGCCATGATCTCGCGCCGGGTCTGCTCGATGCGCGACAGCGGCATCGGCCCGGAACGGCGCATCATGTCCTCGAAACTCTGGGCCTGGCGCTTCGGCATGGTTTTCAGCACGGCGTCGCGGATCTGCGGCTCGGCGCCTTTCAGCGCGATCGCCCATTGTTCCAGCGGCACTTCCTCGAGGATGCGGGTGATCGCCACCTCGCTCTGGCGGCCGAGGATGAAGAAGTCGTACATCGACAGTTCGATTTCGGCCACCACTTCCGGATCGTGGGCGCGCAGCAGTTCGACCATGCTGGCGCGGTCGCCCGGCAGGCGGTTGAGGATTTCGGCGACCTGGCGTATCCCTTCCACGCTGGTGCTCTGGGTGTCCAGCGCGGCCAGGCAGCGGTCGACCAGGTCGTCCAGCTCGATCAACAGGTCGCGGTCGATCTCGTCCAGGCGCGCCAGGTTCAGCAGCACCAGGTCGCGCCCTTCCAGCGGCAGGGCGCCGAGGATGCCGCCGGCCAGCTGGGGCGGCAGGAAAGCCAGGAAGACGGCCTGGATGCGCACGTGTTCGTTGGCGATATATTCGGCCAGCCATTTCGCCGACGCCCATTGCAGCCGCGCCATTTTGGGACGGATGGCGTCGCCGTAGATGTTGTTCAGTACGCTGTTCGCGATATCGCTGCCCAGCGCCATGTCGAGCGAGCGCTTGAGGTAGGTGCGCGAGGCGCCGTGCACGCCGCTCTGCTCGCGGTAGTCGTCGAAAAAGGTTTGCATCGCCACCTTCACCGATTCGACCTTGATGCCGCTCATGCGCGACATCACTTGCGTGACTTCGAGCAACTCTTCGCGCGACAGGCAGCGCAACACGGCCGCGGCCGGTTCTTCGCCGATGCTGAGCAAGACGATGGCGGCTTGTTCGACCGGCGTCAGTTGCGCGCCGCCGCTATCGAAGTCGTCGGCGGCGGACAGGTTATTGAGTTCGGCCATTTTTTTGCATCCATTGTTTGACGACTTCGGCAACCCGCTCGGGCTCTTTTCCAGCAAGTACTTTGAGATGATCGACCATCACATCGACCGCCGAGCCGGCGGGCGGCAAGTCATAGTTTTCCAGCAGCGGCACCACCGGCATGGCGGCGCCGACCGGCTCGCCGGTCAGCTGCGGGGTAGCAGCGGCCGCGGCGGCGCCGTTATGGCCGAGGACGTTGTGGGCGCCGGCGGCGCCGGCATGCGCCAATTGCGCTTCGCCGGCCAGCAACGGTGGCGCCAGGCGCACCGTCAGCAGGCGCAGGATAGGGCGGACGATCAGGAAAAAGCCCAGCAGCGCGCCGACCGCGTAGGTGGCCCAGGTGCTCATGTCGATGACATTGTCGCGTTCCTGCCACCAGACGGCCGGAGCCGCCTTGGCGGGGAAGGGCAAGACCGAGACGGCCAGGTTGTCGCCGCGGTCGGCGTCGATGCCCAGGCCGCTGCGCAGCATCTTGTCGATGCCGCCCAGTTCGGCCGCGCTCCAGCCGGTCTTCGGCGTCGGCGCGGCGGCGCTGTTGAGCACCACGGCAACGCTGAGTTTTTGCAGGCGGCCGCGGCTGCGCTTGATTTGCGTGATGGTGCGGTCGTAAGCGTATTGTTTCGAGCTGGCATTGCGCCTTGCCGTGCCGTCATCCTGCTTGACGGCGTTCGGGTCGGCCGGTGCGCCAGCGGCGGCGGTGCCCGCGGGAGGCGCCGGCGCCGGCGCCGCCGCCGCCGGAGCGCGGTTGCTCAGGGTGCCGGGCACGCCCATCGCACTGCGGTTGCGGTCTTGTTCGTCGCGCGACGCTTCGCTGGTGACCTTCGGCGCCTCGCCGTACTTTTCCAGGGTTTCCTGGACCTGATCGTTGTCGACGGCGGCAGTGACGCTGACCTTGAAATTGTCTTCGCCGATGGTCGGTCCCAGCAGGTCGCGGACATTGCGGCGGATGCCGTCCTGGATGCGCTTCTGGTTTTCATCGCCATTGTTGCTGGCATCGAAACCGTCGGCCAGGTCGACATGGCTGGACAGCAGGTTGCCGGCCTGATCGACCAGGCTGACGCGCGCCGGCGCCAGGCTGGCGACGCTGCCGGAGACCATGTTGATGACGGCGGCGATCTGTTCCGGATTCAACGTGCGGCCGGGTTTCACGGCGACGATCACCGAGGCCGAGGATTTTTCGCCGTCGGAGGAAACGAAGGAGGTCGACTTGGCGATCGACAGGTGGACCCGCGCCGAAGCGATGGCGTCCAGCGTCATGATGCTTTGCGCCAGTTCGCCTTCCAGGCCGCGGCGGAAGCGCACGTCCTGGACGAACTGGCTGACGCCGAGCGGATCGTTCTTGTCCATCAATTCCAGACCGGCCGGCAATTGCGCGGTGACGCCGCGCGAGGCCAGCAGCATGCGCACCTTGCCCAACTGGCCTTCGGGCACCAGCACCTGGCCGCTGTCCGGATGCAGGCGATAGGGAATGTGTTCGCTGTCGAGCACACCCATCATGTCGGTCACGGCGATTTTTTCGCGTGCGCCGAAGACGGGTTTGTAAGTGGATTGATCGTGCCAGAAATACATCATCACCATGGCGGTGATGCCGATCGCCAGCACCAGCAGCGGCATCAGGCTTTTCAGCAGCGCCGGCGAGACGGATGGCAGGATGGCCAAGCGCCAGCGCGCAAAGAAGGACTTGAGAGTAGTAATCACGGAAGATACTTTCGCGTTGGCTTACAAGGACAGCTTGAGCAAATCGTCAACCGCGCCCGCAACTTTGTTGCGTACTTGCATCAACATGGAAAAGGACAGTCCCGCTTCCTGACTGGAAAGCATGGCGCCGACCAGGTCGTCGCTCTTGCCGCTGTCGACGTCGGCGGCCTTCTGGCCCGCCACCACGTCGTCGTTGTTCACCTTGTTCACGGCATCCTGCATCAGCTGGCTGAAGGACAGGCCAGCGTTTTGCGCCGTGTCACCTTCCAGTTGGGCCGCCGGCGCCACCGTGCTGGCCAGGCTCTGGGCACTGTTGCTGAGTGCCGCCAGATCCGCCCGTATCGATCCCGCGATTTCATTCCCCATCTCGCCACTCCCTTAATCTTGCAGCGGTGACCGCCGTCATATTTATTGCCATGCTAGCCGCGCACATTTCCCATCTGCCGGATCAGTCTGCGTCTACAGGAAGCGGCCCGGCTTGCTCATTCTCACCATTTGTAACAAGGAGTTTATAATCCTGTCTTTTATTCAAGCTAGGATATTGCTGGACGGCCTTATTTTACAGAACTATCGTCGGAAAAAAACTAATCTTGAGCAAATTGATGCGCCAAAGAAACAACTTTTTTTGCCCTTATTTTTCTATATTTTTATTAAAAAAACACTTTAAAATCAGGACTTAAGTTTTTCGGCTGCCCATGTTGCAGAGCAGCGCAAAGGCGGATTTTAGCGTTGATAGCTTACTCCTTGGCAACTATAATGTAAAGGACGGATTTATGTGATTGTCTATTGACGCATGGCAATATTTTAAGAATTCATGTATCGTTTACTACCGAGTTTGTCTGACTTTAAGTTACGATGCGGAAAGAGGGCGCTTGCAGCCGCAAGACAATGCTGCCTAAAAGCTACACGGGCCTTATAATTGCAGCGACCGCAGCGATCTGATATGACGATTACATGACTACCATTACAAAGACAGATCAAACCTTGCAGCATCAAGTTCTCGATCCATGCCTGCTGGGGCGTCCCGTGCATCTGCTGCATGTTTTCGCGGCGCAATTGCGCGAAGACCTGGCGCTGGTCTTGCGCGAACCGCTAGGCCGGCGCTACTGGGGCGCCTACCAGATCGACGCTGTCGGCTTCAGTCGCGTCGAATCCGACCATGACGGCGACCGCTGGCTGAATTTCGCCGCCGGCTCGGGCACCATCGGCTTCGCGCTGGAGCGCAAGGTGTTGCTCAGCGTCCTCAATTACCGTTATGGCCGCAGCAACGGCAAGCCCGCCGTGCTGCCGGACCCGGCCACCGTGCGCGTCACCGCCACCGAAGAACGCCTCGCCGTCGTATTGGGACAACAGTTGGCGGCGGCGCTGCAAACCCGCATACGCAGCAATGTCGCGCGGGTCCGCAAGGCGGCCAATGGCGCCGCCGCCGTTTTGCCCACCCCGGCCGCTGCGGCCACCCCGGCTATTTCGGCCGCCCTGGCCACCGCGGCCGTTTCGGCCGGGTTGACCATCTTGCCCGGCGTGCATCCGGTGCGCGGCACCTGGGTGATCAGCGTCGCCGTCAGCGATGTCCATGCCGGCGAGGGCGGCCAGTTCCGCTTTTCGCTCGACAAGGCGATGATGGCCGACGTCCTGCACGGCTTGCTGCCGGAGCGCGAACAGGCGAAAAAATCAATGAAGAGCGTGAGCCCGCTGGCATCGCGCCTCCAAGTCTCTCTGGACGGCCGCCTGGTCAGCAAGGAAATGCCGCTCGGCACCTTGCTGGAATTGCGCGTCGGCGACGTCATCCCGATCAGTCTCAGCAGAACCGATGTCTTGCTCGAAGAGTCGCGTCTGTTTACCGCCGCGGTCACCGAGCACAAGGGCAAGCTGTGTTTAACCTCTTTTGAAGATGCCGAATGATGATGAATATGAATGAGAACAACCCAGGCGATGGCATGCTGGGCGACCTGGCCGACGACATGATTATCGACCAGGTCAATGAGATCGGCGACATCGACGCCACCCGCACCCGCCGCGACATTCCGCAAATGATGCGCAAGATCCCCGTCACACTAACGCTGGAAGTGGGTTCGGCGCGCATCTCGCTGCAAGACTTGATGGCCATCGGCCCCGACAGCGTGATCGAGCTCGACATGCTGGCCGGCGAACCGTTGGTGATCAAGGTCAATGGCACGCCGATCGGCCGCGCCGAAGTGGTGGTCGCCGGCGAAAACTATGGCCTGAAGGTGATCGACCTGGACGGCCTGAACCTCGACATGATGACAGCATGAAGCTGGGTTGGCCCGGCGTCGCGGGGCGACGTCTGCTGAGGTCGTTCTTGCTGCTGTCCCTGTTTGCCCTGGTTTGCCGCGGCGCCGCCGCCGCCGACCAGGTGGATTTGCTGGCCGGCATGGTGCCCGGCGCGAAGACCGACCTGTCGGTCAAGATGCAGATCCTGATCATCATGACCATCCTCGGCCTGTTGCCGACGATGGTCATGATGATGACCAGTTTCACCCGCTTCATCATCGTCCTCTCACTGTTGCGCCAGGCCCTGGGCCTGCAGTCCGGTTTGCCCAATCGCATCATCACCGGCATTTCCCTGATCCTCACGCTGCTGGTCATGCGCCCCGTCGGCGAGCAGGTCTGGACCCAGGCCTTCTTGCCTTACGACCAGGACAAGATCGGCTTGCAGGAAGCGCTGAAAATCGCCGAAGTGCCGGTTTCCCGCTTCATGCTGGCGCAAACCAGCAAGGCCGCGCTGGCGCAGATCGCCCACCTGGCCGGCGAGCCGGTCGACGCCAAGCCGCAAGACCGCGGTTTCACCGTCAAGCTGGCGGCCTTTGTCTTGAGCGAGCTGAAGACCGGCTTCCAGATCGGCTGCATGCTCTTCATCCCTTTCATGGTGATCGACCTGGTGGTGTCTTCGGTGCTGATGGCGATGGGCATGATGATGCTGTCGCCGCTGGTCATTTCGCTGCCCTTCAAGCTCTTGCTGTTCGTCCTGGTGGACGGCTGGACGCTGACCGTGAACACCCTGGTCACGAGTATCCAGGCTTATTGAGGGCGCCCCATGCTGACTCCCGACATTGCCGTCGACCTGGTGATCGAAGCGCTGCACATCGTCATGCTGATGGTGCTGGTGCTGGTGGTGCCCGGCTTGCTCACCGGCTTGCTGGTGGCGCTGGTGCAAGCCGCCACGCAGATCAACGAACAAACCCTGAGCTTCCTGCCGCGCCTGCTGGTGACCTTGCTGGCGGTGATCCTGGCCGGCCGCTGGATGTCCACTACCCTGATGGACTTCTGCGTCTCGATTTTCCAGCGCGCCGCCACCCTGGTCGGCTGAGCCGCTCGCCATGGATCAACTGTATAGCCAGATGATGCCGATGCTGACCGCCCTGTGGTGGCCGTTTTGCCGCATCATGGCGATGTTCAGCATGGCGCCGGTGATTGGCGACGGCATGGTCCAGGTGACGGTGCGGATCTTGCTGGCGCTGGTGCTGTCCATCGTCATGCTGCCGCTGACGCAGGGCGGGGTGGCGGTCGATCCGCTGTCGCTGCATGGCGTCGTCGCCACCATCGAGCAGGCGGTCATCGGCGGCGTGCTCGGCCTGGCCTTTCATTTCAGCGTCGCCGCCATCGGCGTGCTCGGCTTTCTGGTGTCGAGCCAGGTCGGCTTTTCGATGGCGGTGATGAACGACCCGATGAACGGCACGCAGTCGGATGTCATCTCGGCCATGCTGTCGGTGCTCAGCATCATGGTGTTTTTCGGCATGGACGGCCATCTGCTGCTGGCCGGCGTCATCGGCGCCAGCTTCCACGCCTGGCCGGTCGGCCACGGCTACGGCCCGCTGCTGCTGCAGACGGTGGCCTTCAACTCGGCCTGGATCTTCGCCGCCGCCATGCTGCTGGCGATCCCCATCGTGTTTTCCACGCTGGTGGTGCAACTCGGTTTCGGTTTCCTGAACCGCGTGGCGCCCTCGCTGAACCTGTATTCGCTGGGTTTTTCGGTGATCACCATATTCGGCCTGCTGATGCTGGCGCAGATCGTCCGATTCGTGCCGCAGCACTATATCGGCATGACCGGCCGCGTCCTCGACATGCTGCAGCACCAGATGGAAGTGGCGGCCCATGGCTGAGGCTAGCACTGGCGACAAGACAGAAAAGGCTTCCCACCAGAAGCTGAAAAAGTC
>DASYLQ010000148.1:0-2222 GCA_036009485.1 Janthinobacterium sp. | reverse complement strand
CTGCGGCGCATGCTGCGCATCGTGCTGGAAAAATAAGCGTTAAATAAGCGTTAAAACGAGCGTTTGGCGGGGGGCTGCGGCATACAGGCGCAGCCCTTTTCATAGGGCGGCAAAGGCTTCGATAACCTGGCGATAACATTTTTCCGCCAAATTCAGCATCCGGCTCACAGAACGGCCCTCCCAGGGGCGCAAAGTGTTTGTTAAGCTTGCATGCTCCAGTGCATGATGATATGTTGAGACCTCTGGGAAAGTACCCTTTTTCCCCTGCCAACCATGATGCCGCCCACTATGCATGTAAAAACACGCCCCAGTATCGTTTCGTTCGCGTTGAAAACACTCACCAGCGCTGTCGCCTGTGCCGTGTTGATGTCTTCCGCAGCCAACGCGGCTGGGCTCGGCAAACTGACCGTTTTATCTTCCCTGGGGCAACCGCTGCGCGCCGAGATCGAGCTGACCTCGGTCTCCAGCGACGAAGCGGCAGCGCTGACGGCCAAGCTGGCGCCGGCCGAGGCCTTCAAGCTGGCAAATATCGAATTCAACCCGACCCTGCTGTCGCTCCGCTTCGCCGTCGAGCAAAGCAATGGCCGCCAGGTCTTGCGCATCAGCTCTTCGCAACCGGTCAACGAACCCTTTGTCGACATGCTGCTGGAACTGAGCTGGAACAGCGGCCGCCTGGTGCGTGAATACACCTTCTTGCTCGATCCGGCCGAAATGCGCCAGACCCAGCCGGCACAAGTGGCGGCGCCGGTCGACCTCGGCGCCAGCGGCCGCGCGCCGGCGCAAAGCCAGCCGCAGATGCAGCCGCCAGCCCAGCCGCAGGCCCTGCCTGAGCCGCGCGCTTCTCAGGTTCAGACCCAGGCCCAGGCGCCAACGCCTGCCGAACCGCGTCAGCCGCAACGGCAGGTGCCACAGCAGCAGGCACAGCAGCAGGCACAACAGCAGGCACAGCAGCAGGCACAGCAGCAGGTAGCACAGCAGCGCGCCACGCCGCCGCAAAGCCAGCAGGCGCCGGCGCGCGAAGCCCGGCCGGCCGCCTCCGATTATCGCGTCAAGCCCGGCGACAACCTGAGCCGCATCGCCAGCCAGCTCAAACCGGTCGACGTTTCGCTCGACGCCATGCTGGTGGCGCTGTACCGCGCCAATCCGGAAGCGTTCGCCGGCAATAATATGAACCGCCTGAAGTCGGGCCAGATCCTCGCCGTGCCCGACGCCGATGCGCTGCGCGCCAGCAGCGATGCCGAGGCCAGGGGCGTGGTGGTGGCCCATGCCGCCGATTTCGCCGCCTACCGCAACAAGCTGGCCGGGCAAGTCGCCCAGAGCACGCCGGCCAAGGCCGCTGAAACCACCCAGAATGCGGCCGGCAAGATCAGCGCCAAGGTGGAGGAGCGCGCCACCCCGGCCAATGAATCGAAGGACCAGCTGAAACTGTCGAAGGCGGCGCCGGCCGCCGCGACCGCCGGCAAGACCGCCGTCGCCAGCGTCGAAGACAAGATCGCCAAGCAGCAGCAAACCGCCGAGGCGGAAGCCCGCGTCAAGGAACTGGAAAAGAACGTCAGCGATCTGGAAAAGCTGATGGCCGTGAAAAACAAGGCCGCTGCCGAGCAAAAGAAAACCGACGCGGCGGCCGTTCCGCCCGTCACCGCGGCAGTCGCCGTTCCTCCCGCCGCGCCAGCCATCCCGGCCGCTCCGGCCGACGCTGCGCCGGCAAAACCGAACCCCAAGCCTCTGGCCAAAAAGGTCGTGCTGCCGCCGCCGGCACCGTCGTTTTTCGACACCCTCTCCGAGAATATCAGCTCGATCGGCATCGCCCTGGCCGCCATCCTGGCCGGCGTGGCGGCCCTGGTCATATCGCGGCGCCGCAAGAAGGAAGCGCCGGCGGCCGAAGTGAGCCAACTGGGCGACCCCGGCACGCAGGCGCATTCGCTGTTCGCCGAAACCGGCGGCCAGAGCGTCGACACCAACAACAGCGTATTCAATTCCAACTTCGCGCCATCGGCCAGCCAGCTCGACACCAATGAAGTCGACCCGGTCGCCGAAGCGGACGTGTATATCGCCTACGGTCGCGACGCCCAGGCCGAAGAGATCTTGAAGGAAGCGCTGCGCAACCATCCGGAACGCCATGCCGTGCGCCTGAAGCTGCTGGAAATCTACGCCATGCGCAAGGATGGGCGCGCCTTTGAAACCCAGGCCGGCGAGTTGTACAGCCTGACCAGGGGCCAGGG
>DASYLQ010000147.1:0-5124 GCA_036009485.1 Janthinobacterium sp. | reverse complement strand
ATTACAAGCCGGCCGCCACGGCCGCCTGCAAGCCGCGCGGCGAATCTTCGACGACCAGGCACTCCCCGGCCGCCAGGCCCAGCTTTTTCAAGCCGAGCAGATAGGGTTCCGGATGCGGTTTGCTTTGCGCATAGTCGGCATTGGTGACGACGAACTGGAAATGCCGCAGCAAGTCCAGCCTGCCGTGGATGATGTCGAAATGCTCGCGGGTGGAGCTGGTGACGATGCCCATCGCTAGCCGCGCGGCGCAGCGCTGCAACAGGCCGGCTACGCGCGCGATGCCCAGGTTAGCCTCGGCCGCCAGCGCGGCGCCGTAAAGCCGGTTGCGCTCGTCGCGGTAGAGGGCGATCTGTTCCTCGCTGATGCCTTGCGCCGACAATAAATGCCAGGCGCCGCAATTCTCTTTCAAGAACCAGTTGAAGAAATCGGCTTCGCTCAGCCGTATGCCGTGCTGAAGAAACAAGTCGCGGTTGGCTGCATAAAACAGGCGTTCGGTATCGACCAGCACGCCATCGTTATCCCAAAGAATTCCTTTTATCATGGGCGTATTGTACTTTTTCCGGCCCGGCCCAAGCAAAACCGCTAGCCCGGAGGCAATTTTTTGCACCGGATACGGCGAAAATTGCTTACCATTAAGAAGTAGTATGACCATACGCGCCGGCGGCTTCCGACGCGCCGGCGGCGCCCCATCTGATCAGGAGACTTGCATGAAATTTCATTCCATCGCCGCAGCCGCGGCCATTTCCCTCGCCTTTTCCGCGCACGCGCAGGCGGCCGAGATCGTTGTCTACGGCACCGTGGCGGCCAAGGCCGTGCTGCAGGAGCTGGCCCCGGCTTTCGAACACGACAGCAACAACAAACTGACCCTGCGCATCGCCACCACGGGCGAGCTGAAGGAAGCGATTGAAAAAGGCGCGACTTTCGACGTCGCCATCCTGACCAGCGGCGCGCTGGACGACTTGATCAAGCAGGGCAAGCTGAACCCGGCCAGCAAGGTCGACGTGGCCAAGAGCGGCGTCGGCGTGGCGGTCAAAAAAGGTGCACCGGTGCCGATCATCGCCACCAGCGAACAATTCAAGGCGGCGCTGCTGGCGGCCAAGTCGATCGCCTATTCGGCCCAGGGCGCGACCGGCCCCACCATCAAGAAAGTGTTCGAGCATTACGGCATCGCCGATGAAATGAAAGCCAAGACCGTCATCGTGAGCAAGACCACGGCGCCGGAAGCGGTCGGACTGGGCCAGGCGGAAATGGGCTTTACCCAGGTCAGCGAGATTCTCGACGCCAAGGGCGCGCAACTGGCCGGTCCGCTGCCGGCCGATGTGCAAGTGTATTCGGCCTTCGCAGCGGCGGCATCGAACAGCGTGAAAGACCCGGCCGCCGTGCAAGCCTTTATCGCCGCCCTGACGACGCCGGCCGCCAAGGCGCTGTTGAAGGCGAAGGGCCTGGTACCGAATTAAAAGCCGTGATGTTTCCGGTGAATAAAGTCCGGATATCCTGTCCGGATATCCTAGCCGAAAAAAAAAGGCAGCCGAAGCTGCCTTTTTGCTGTGCTGCGCGATGCTCAGTGCTTGCCGCGCAGGCGGGCGATTGCCGCCAGTTGCGCCACCGAGCTGGCCAGTTCCGCCTGCGCCTTGGCGTAGTCGATGCCGGCCACTTTGTTGTGCAGGGTTTCTTCCGCCTGCTTCTTGGAAGCCAGCGCCTTCGCTTCGTCCAGGTCCTTGCCGCGGATCGCGGTGTCGGCCAGCACCGTCACGGCGTTCGGCTGCACTTCCAGCAAGCCGCCGGCGACGAAGACGAACTCTTCTTCAGCCTGGCCTGGAACCTGGATGCGCACCGCGCCCGGACGGATGCGCGTGATCAGCGGCGTATGCTTGGGGAAAATCCCCAGCTCGCCCTGCTCGCCCGGCAACGCGACGAACTCCGCCTCGCCTGAATAAATCAGCTCTTCGGCGGAAACCACGTCAACGTGAATAGTATGTGCCATGTGTGTCCTATCGGTTTGAACGACCCCGCCTGGAGGCGGGGTCACGTCCAACTCAACGATTAGTTGAGTTTCTTGGCTTTTTCGATTGCTTCTTCGATCGTGCCGACCATGTAGAACGCTTGCTCAGGCAGGTGATCGAGTTCGCCCGACGCGATCATCTTGAAGCCCTTGATCGTGTCTTTCAGCGAAACGTATTTGCCTGGCGCGCCGGTAAACACTTCAGCGACGTGGAAAGGCTGCGACAGGAAACGCTGCATCTTACGGGCGCGGGCCACCAGTTGCTTGTCTTCCGGCGCCAGTTCGTCCATGCCCAGAATCGCGATAATGTCGCGCAATTCCTTGTAGCGCTGCAGGATGCCCTGCACCGAACGGGCGGTGTCGTAGTGTTCCTGGCCGACGACCAGCGGGTCCAGCTGGCGCGAGGTCGAATCGAGCGGATCGACCGCAGGGTAGATACCCAGCGAAGCGATGTCGCGCGACAGCACCACGGTCGAATCCAGGTGGGCGAAGGTGGTCGCAGGCGATGGGTCGGTCAAGTCATCCGCGGGGACGTAGACGGCCTGGATCGAGGTGATCGAACCGGTCTTGGTCGAGGTGATGCGCTCTTGCAGGCGGCCCATTTCTTCGGCCAGCGTCGGCTGGTAACCCACGGCGGAAGGCATACGGCCCAGCAGTGCCGACACTTCGGTACCGGCCAGCGTGAAGCGGTAGATGTTATCGACGAAGAACAGGACGTCCTTGCCTTCGTCGCGGAACGCTTCAGCCATCGTCAGGCCGGTCAGCGCGACGCGCAGGCGGTTGCCTGGCGGTTCATTCATCTGGCCGTAGACCATCGCCACTTTCGAGTTCTCGGGCGTTTCCAGGTCGACCACCTTGGCATCGGCCATCTCGTGGTAGAAGTCGTTACCCTCGCGAGTACGCTCACCCACGCCGGCGAACACGGACAGACCGCTGTGCGCCTTGGCGATGTTGTTGATCAGTTCCATCATGTTCACGGTCTTGCCGACGCCGGCGCCGCCGAACAGGCCGACTTTACCGCCCTTGGCGAACGGGCACACCAGATCGATCACCTTGATGCCGGTTTCCAGCAAGTCTTGCGATGGCGACAGTTCGTCGTACGCAGGCGCCTTGCGGTGGATAGAGGCGACCTGGTCGTGGGCGACCGGACCGCATTCGTCGATCGGGTTGCCCAGCACGTCCATGATGCGGCCCAGCGTGGCTTTACCGACCGGCACCATGATCGGTTTGCCGGTGTTTTGAATCATCATGCCGCGGCGCAGGCCGTCGGAGGTGCCCAGCGCGATGGTGCGGACTATGCCGTCGCCCAATTGCTGTTGCACTTCCAGGGTCAGTTCCGAGCCTGCCATTTTCAAGGCATCAAATACCTTGGGCATCGCGTTGCGTGGAAACTCAACGTCCACCACAGCGCCGATACACTGAACGATTTTGCCATCAGCCATGTTCGTTCCTTCAAATATAGTTAAATTCGTTTAAACCGCAGCCGCACCGGCGACGATTTCGGAGAGTTCTTTGGTAATCGCAGCTTGACGGGTTTTGTTGTAGACCAACTTCAACTCGCCGATGACGTTACCGGCATTGTCGCTCGCCGACTTCATCGCGACCATGCGCGCCGATTGCTCGGACGCCAGGTTTTCCGCCACGGACTGGTACACCAGCGCTTCTACATAGCGCTCCAGCAATTCATCGATGACCGATGGCGCATCCGGCTCGTAAATGTAATCCCAGTTATGGGCACCTTTATCGGCCTGCAATCTGGATTCCGGCAGCGGCAGCAATTGCTCCATCACCGGTTCCTGTTTCATCGTGTTCACGAATTTGGTGTAGCACAGATAAACCGTGTCGAGCTGGCCGTCCAGAAATTGCTCGATCATGACCTTGACCGGTCCGATCAGCTTTTCCAGGTGCGGCGTATCGCCCAGTTGTACGGCGTGAGCGAGCACCGGCACGCCGACCCGGTTCAAAAACCCCAAGCCCTTGTTGCCGATGGCGACAGCCTTGACCTTGTTGCCGGCCACTTCCAGTTCGCGCGACCGCGTCGTCAGCAGGCGCAAGACGTTGGTGTTCATGCCGCCGCACAGACCCTTGTCGGTCGTGACGACGATGAAACCCACCGCTTTGGCGTCCGGGCCCGCTTCCTTGTGCAGGAAGGGGTGGCTGAATTCGGGATTGGCGCTAGCCAGGTTGGCGGCGATATTGCGAATCTTTTCACTGTAGGGACGGGCGGCCCGCATCCGGTCTTGCGCTTTGCGCATCTTGGATGCGGCGACCATTTCCATCGCCTTGGTGATCTTCTTCGTATTTTCTACGCTCTTGATCTTGCCACGTATCTCTTTGCCTGATGCCATGAGTCCTTACTCCTTGTGCGCGTGGGGTGCAACCGGCCGGGGCCGGCTGCCGCCGCATCGCTTAATATGCGCCCGATTTTTTGAAATCAGCAACTGCTGCCGACAGGGCGGCTTCGCCATCCTTGTCGAGTTGCTTGGTTTCTTCGATCTTGGCCAGGAGCGCCGCTTGCTTGGTCTTCATGTAGGCATGCACGCCGGCTTCGAAGGACAGCACCTGCTTGACAGGCACGTCGTCGAGGAAGCCCTTGTTCACGGCGAACAGGGAAACGGCCATCAGCGAGATCGACAGCGGAGCGTACTGGGCTTGCTTGAGCAATTCCGTGACGCGGGCGCCGCGGTCCAGCTGCTTGCGGGTCGAGGCGTCCAGGTCGGAAGCGAACTGCGCGAACGCAGCCAACTCGCGGTACTGGGCCAGGTCGGTACGGATACCGCCGGACAGGTTTTTGATGACCTTGGTCTGGGCCGCGCCGCCGACGCGCGACACCGAGATACCGGCGTTGATGGCCGGACGCACGCCCGAGTTGAACAGCGAGGTTTCCAGGAAGATTTGACCGTCGGTAATCGAAATCACGTTGGTCGGCACGAAGGCGGAAACGTCGCCGGCCTGCGTTTCAATGATAGGCAGGGCGGTCAGCGAACCGGTCTTGCCTTTGACGGCGCCGTCGGTGAATTTTTCAACGTAGTCGGCATTGACGCGGGCCGCGCGTTCCAGCAGGCGGCTGTGGAGATAGAACACGTCGCCGGGATACGCTTCGCGGCCGGGGGGACGGCGCA
>DASYLQ010000146.1:0-9689 GCA_036009485.1 Janthinobacterium sp. | reverse complement strand
GGCCGACGGCGACGTAGGGCGGCTTTCAGACGTTTGCGTGGACAGCATGCTCATCTCCCGGTGACAGGTGCATCAAATTCGGATATCGGATAAAGGAAAGCCGGCGGTGTGGTTTGCCTCAAGCGCCGCCGGCGAACGATGACTATTCAGGCTAGCCGGAGTTCCGTGTCGAGTTTTGATAGGGACACAGAGAGCTGGTTAGCAACTTGATTCGCTTGGTTTCAGTATGCCAACGAGGGTCTTTGATTGATATCAGCAAGGGCTGAATATCAAGGTAGGAGGTGGCGCGCTATGGGTAGGATTGTTCCTACAAGGCGGTTCTGTGCCACGAGCATGTCAGCGCTCTGGAAAATGCCAAAGCGCAATGCAGGCGGCCGTTTCAAGCTGGCTTCAGGTCTTAAAAGGGGACAATAAACGATGCGCCACGGCATATTGAACCATCTCTGATAGCGAACTCATGCCCATTTTTTGCATGATGCGCGTCTTGTGCGTGCTGACGGTCTTGACGCTCAGGTGCAGGTTATTGGCGATTTCCGTGATGGACTTACCCGATACGAGCAAGGAAAATACTTCAAATTCCCGGTCGGAAAGTTGTTTATGCAACAGGCTTTCGTTCGGCATCATGATGTTCAGTACCAGTTGTTCGGCGACTTCGGAACTGATGTAGGGCCGGCCGGACGCCACCTTGCGGATCGCCCCCACCAGTTGCGTGCCGGCGCTTTCCTTGGTCAGGTAACCCTGGGCGCCGGCGCGGATGGCGCGCACTGCGTATTGCTCTTCTTCATGCATGGTCAGGATCAGGATCGCCAGCTTGGGCGCCTCGCTCTTGATCTGGCGGATCAGGTCCACGCCGCTGCGTCCGGGCATCGACAAATCCAACAGCAACAGGTCGAATCCGCCCTGGCGCACGTGGCCAAGCACTTCAAAACCATCGATCGCCTCGCCGACGATGTCGATATCGGGAGCGCCGTCGAGAATGCGCTTCAAGCCTTCGCGCATGATGGTGTGGTCGTCAGCAATGACAATTCGTATCATAAGGAATCAAAACTGGATCCAGCCGGACCTGGCGGCCGGAATGGGAAGGTTGAAAAAACAAAAACCAGGAGAATTCATACTACTATAGTTCTCAACCAGTTTGCCTTTTTCTTAACATGCAGTCCGGATCGCCTCAGATTTCCTGTGCCAGAGGTTCCTTGATCAGACGGTGCACCAGCACCGGCAGCCTGGTACTCGACAATACCTTGTTGGTGACGCTGCCCAGTAACAGGCGGCCCCAGCCGCTACGTCCGTGCGAGCCGATGAAGATCAGGTCGCAATGCTGTTGCGCGGCGACCTCGACGATTTTCAGCGCCGGGTTGTCGGAAAAGGCCGTCAGGCCCGCGCTGGCCAGGCCGCGCCTGGCGGCCGCGTCGAGCACCGATTGCATGTGGCCGTTGCCAGCGCGCAGCATTGCGGCGCGGTATTCATCTTCGCCGGGGTAACTGGGCGGCACCAGTTCGATATACACCGGATATTGGTATTCCGGGGCGACGTACAGGGCCAGGATCTCGGCTTGCATCTGTTCGGCGAAGGCGACGCCGGCGCACGCCGTCTTGCTGGAGACGGCGGAACCATCAGTGGTGATAAGAATTTTCTTATACATGGTCTCTCCTTCATCAGGCTGACGCTGAACGCGCACCTGCTTTTCTATTTTAGTCTCGATTTCAAGCATTGTTTATATTTTAGGGACTGAGCTTCGTCAACAATATTATATTTTTTGTAAAACTAATGCTAACAAAAATGAAAGTTATTTCATTTGGTTTTAGACACTACGGCGTTTTTTGCAAAGAAGAACTGGATTTATTGCTCTGCGAGTGTTTTGACGATCTATCCGATGTTAGTATCTCGAAATACAACAGGGGCCGGTTTTTCCCCATGAAAGCCTGTTGGTTTAGGGGCTGGCCAGCGTATTCGGAGTGTCAAAGTCGCCAGCGTCCTGCTACACTCGGGTCAGCGCGGCGATATTGCCGGAAATCATCTATATTCCCGGCAAGAGTTTGTTACAAGCAATGTTTTAGCGATATTTTACAAATTATGGAGAAGCAGGGACTATGACCAACGCCGCTGATGATTTCGACGCCTTATTCGATGAAGTGTCTGCGCAACGTAGTACAGCGCCGGAACCTGCTCCGGCACCAGCCCCGGCCAAGCCTGCCGAGGATGATCTGGAAGCGCTGTTCGACCAGGTAGCGTCGAGTCAGCCGGCGCCAGCCGCCGCGCCTGCGCCCAGCCCCGCGCCAGCCGCGGCGGCCGAGGCGGGCGCCGACGATGCCAGCGCCAATCCAATGTTCGAACGCCTGGGCGGCATTGTCCGCCTGCTGCACGATTCGCTGCGCGAACTGGGTTACGACAAGGCACTGACCGAGGCTTCGTCGCAGATCGTCGACGCCCAGGACCGCCTGGAATACGTCGCCAGCCTGACCGAGCAGGCCGCCAACAAGGTGCTCAACACGCTCGACGAGGGCATGCCGGCCCAGGATGTGCTGTCGAAAAAAGCCAAGGACATGGACAACCGCTGGACCGCGCTGTTCGCCGGCAAGCTGAGCCTGGACGAATTCAAGGCCCTGGCCGGCGACTCCAAGCAGTTCGCCCAAGCCGTGACCGAAGCCACCGAAGCGGAAAAAGCGCGCCTGCTGGAAATCATGATGGCGCAAGACTTCCAGGACATCACTGGCCAGCTGATCAAAAAGGTCGTGGCCATCACCAAGACGGTGGAAACGGAGCTGGCCCAGCTGCTGCGCGACAATGCGCCGCCGGCGGTGCGCGAAAAGCTGAACAAGCCGCAGCCGCAGCCGCAGCCGCAATCGCTGATGCAGGGCCCGTCGGCGCCTTCCGTGGCGCTGAACCAAAACAATGTCGATGACCTTCTTGCCGATCTGGGATTCTAATGGACGATATGCTCAAGGATTTCGTCGTCGAGGCGATGGATCTTGCGGTCAACGTTGAAGAGCATTTATTGCGTCTTGAGCGCGACCCGGACAATAAAGAGACGCTGAACGCGGTGTTCCGCTCCTTCCACACGATCAAGGGCGGCGCCGGCTTCATGAATCTGACGGCCCTGGTGGCCGCCTGCCACCTGACCGAGAACCTGTTCGACGCGCTGCGCAACGGCGCCGCCCCGGTGACGCCGCTGGCCATCGAAGCGGCCCTGCAGGCGTCCGGCTTCGTGGCCGACCAGTTGACCGAGCTGGCCAACGGCGCCGCGCCGGAAAGCTTGCCGGCCATGCCGGAAGAGCTGGAAGTGATCTTGACCGAGGCCATCGAAGGCAAGGCCTCGGCCCCGGCCGCGCCGGCCGCCGTAGCCGCTGCCGCGCCCGCCGCTGCGCTTGCGGCGGCGGTCCAGCCCGGCGCCCCGACGGCGACCGCCGCCGACGGCCTCGACTGGGAAGGCATGTTTGTCTCGGTGGTGCCGCCCGGGACCTATGCGCCGACCGCGGTCGCGCCTGCCGCGACGCCGACCGCCGCCAAGTCCGCCGCCAAAGGCTGGGACGGCGTCGACCGCCGCAATGAAGACAAGCAGGAAGGGCGCGCCGCCTCGGCGCCGATCAAGGAAGACAGCATCCGCGTCGACGCGGTCAAGCTGGACGCCCTGCTGGAAGTGGCCGGCGAATCGGTGCAGGCCGCCAACCAGGCCGCCGTGCTGCTCGAACGCCTGCTGCAATTCAAGTTCGAAGGCCAGGCCGCGACGCTGATGGCGACGCTGGCGGAAACGCTGGAACGCGCCTCGCGCTATTCCACCGAACTGCAGCGCGCCACGCTGGCGACGCGCATGCAGCCGGTCGGCCGCCTGTTCCAGAAATTCCCGCGCCTGGTGCGCGAACTGGCCAAGGACCTGGGCAAGGATGTCGAGCTGACCATCGAGGGCGCCGAGACCGAAGTCGACCGCGTCGTCGTCGACAGCCTGTACGATCCGCTGGTGCACATGCTGCGCAATGCGCTCGACCATGGCGTCGAGGGACCGGAAGAGCGCCTCGCCGCCGGCAAGTCGCTGAAATCCTATATCTCGCTGAAAGCCTGGCAGGAAGCCAACAGCGTCATGATCGTGCTGCAGGACGACGGCAAGGGCATGGATCCGCTCAAGCTGCGCATCAAGGCCCAGGAAAAAGGCTTGATCAGCGAATCGGCCCAGCTGACCGACGACGATTGCTTCCAGCTGGTGTTCCTGCCCGGTTTCTCGACCAAGGAAGTGGCCAACAGCGTGTCCGGCCGCGGCGTCGGCATGGACGTGGTGAAAACCGCGGTGGAAAAGAACCGCGGCGCCATCCACATCGATTCCGCCCTCGGCGTCGGCACCAAGTTTGCGATCCGCCTGCCGATCGAATTGTCGATCGTGCCGACCATGCTGGTGAGCACCTCGGGCGCCGCGCTGGCGCTGCCGATGGCGGTGGTGCAGCGCGTCGTCGAATTGCCCGAGACGTTCATGGAAGTCGGCGGCGCCCCGGTGCTGAAAGACCAGGGCCGGCCGCTGCCGGTGCGCTCGCTGGCGGGTGCGCTGGGCTATGAAAACTGCAGCGAGCGGGTCGGCATCGTGGTGGCTGCGCCGCAGCCATATATCCTCGCGGTCGAAGCGGTCGACGGCACCGCCGACCTGGTGATCAAACCGATGACGGCGATTGCCGTCGAAGGCATTACCGGCACCGCCCGTTCGGCCGAGGGCGAGCTGGTGCTGGTGGTCGGCCTATCCTTCCTGATGGATGGTTGCAGAGGAACGGTACGCCTGGCCGCCTAGCGAAAACGCTGGTTGAAGACACAAAAGCCTGCGTTACCTCGCAGGTTTTTTTTTGCCGGCCCAATCCGGGCCGGCGGCACGCGCCGCACCATGACGCGGCAATGCAGTTTGTTTGTAATTTATTCGCAGTGCAGTTATCCGCGCCGGCCGCCTGCCGCCGGCACTTGGCGGGGACGGTTTGGCGCATCCCAAATATGGCATAATCGAAATCCAACTACCGGACGGCAGCACATAGATCATGATGAAGACGCTTTACGACAAACTCTGGGAATCCCACGTGGTGCGCGCGGAAGACGACGGCACCACCATACTGTACATCGACCGCCACCTGGTGCATGAAGTCACCAGCCCGCAAGCCTTCGACGGCTTGCGCGAGGCCGGCCGGGCGCCCTGGCGCGTCTCGGCCAACCTGGCCGTGGCCGACCACAACGTACCGACCACCGACCGCGCCGACGGCATCGCCGACCCGGTCTCGCGGCTGCAGGTCGAGACGCTGGACAAGAACGCCAAGGCCTACGGCCTGACCTATTTCAACATGAACGACAAGCGCCAGGGCATCGTCCACGTGATCGGGCCCGAGCAGGGTGCGACCTTGCCGGGCATGACCGTGGTCTGCGGCGATTCGCATACGTCGACCCACGGCGCCTTCGGCTGCCTGGCGCACGGCATCGGCACTTCGGAAGTCGAGCACGTGCTGGCGACACAGACGCTGCTGGCGAAAAAATCCAAGGCCATGCTGGTGCAGGTCGACGGCGCGCTGCCGGCCGGCGTCACGGCCAAGGATATCGTGCTGGCCGTGATCGGCCGCATCGGCACCGCCGGCGGCACCGGCTACGCCATCGAATTCGGCGGCTCGACCATCCGCGCGCTGTCGATGGAAGGGCGCATGACCATCTGTAACATGGCGATCGAGGCGGGCGCGCGCGCCGGCATGGTCGCCGTCGACGACATCACCATCGACTACGTCAAGGGCCGGCCGTTTTCGCCGGCCGGGCCGCACTGGGAGCGCGCCGTCGGCTATTGGCGCACGCTGCATTCCGACCCGGGCGCGAAATTCGACCTGGTCGTCACGCTCAATGCCGCCGAGATCAAGCCGCAGGTCACCTGGGGCACCTCGCCTGAAATGGTGGTCGCGGTCGATGGCCGGGTGCCCGATCCCGAGCAGGAAAAAGACGCGGTGCGGCGCGACGCCATGGAAAAGGCGCTGCTCTACATGGCGCTGAAACCCAACACGCCGATCGAGGATATCCGCATCGACAAGGTCTTTATCGGTTCCTGCACCAACTCGCGCATCGAGGATTTGCGCGCGGCGGCGGCGGTGGTGCGCGGCAAATTCCGCGCCTCCAACGTCAAGCTGGCGATGGTGGTGCCGGGCTCCGGCCTGGTCAAGGACCAGGCCGAGCGCGAAGGCCTGGACCGCATCTTCAAGGATGCCGGCTTCGAATGGCGCGAGCCGGGCTGTTCGATGTGCCTGGCGATGAACGCCGACCGGCTCGAGCCGGGCGAGCGTTGCGCCTCGACCTCGAACCGCAACTTCGAAGGCCGGCAAGGGCAGGGCGGACGCACCCACCTGGTGTCGCCGGCGATGGCGGCGGCGGCCGGCATCGAAGGCCATTTCGTCGATGTGCGGGCGATGCGTTAACTTAAAATACAGATACCAGTCTCCAATACGAAGGACTCTACAATGAAGAAACTATTCATCCTCGGCCTGACCGCATTGGTCCTGAGCGGCTGCAACACGGTCTCCGGCATCGGCAAAGACGTTAAAGCGGCCGGCCAGGCCGTGCAAAACGTCGGCGGAAAATAAAAAGGGCGGTCCCGTTGTAGTGATTGAAAGAGCAGAAAACCATGGATAAATTTACGATATACGAAGGCCTGGTGGCGCCGCTCGACCGCGCCAACGTCGACACCGACGCCATCATTCCGAAGCAATTCCTGAAGTCGATCCACCGCAGCGGCTTCGGTCCCAACCTGTTCGATGAATGGCGCTATCTTGACCACGGCGAGCCGGGCCAGGATAATAGCCGGCGTCCGCTGAACCCCGATTTCGTGCTCAACCAGCCGCGTTACCAG
Organism: Janthinobacterium sp.; assembly: GCA_036009485.1. Taxonomy (GTDB): domain Bacteria; phylum Pseudomonadota; class Gammaproteobacteria; order Burkholderiales; family Burkholderiaceae_D; genus Janthinobacterium. The sequence continues at coordinate 2,848 of DASYLQ010000146.1, read as the reverse complement.
GGCGCCTCGATTTTGCTCACCCGCAAAAATTTCGGCTGCGGCTCCTCGCGCGAACACGCGCCATGGGCCCTCGACCAGTACGGCTTTCGCGCCATCCTCGCGCCCAGCTTTGCCGATATTTTCTTTAATAACTGCTACAAGAACGGCTTATTGCCGATCGTATTGTCCGAAGCGCAGATCGACCATCTGTTTAACGAAGTCAAAGCCTTCCCCGGCTACAAACTGGTGGTGGACCTTGAACAGCAGCGCGTCACGACCAGCAATGGCAGCGTTGCCTATCCGTTTCAAATCGACGCCTTCCGCAAGTATTGCCTGATGAATGGACTCGACGATATCGGCCTGACCCTGCGCCACGCCGACGATATCCGCAATTTCGAGGAACGCCATCTGGCCAATCAACCGTGGCTGGCAAACGTCATTTAACGGGGAAGCTCGACAAACCTACTGCGCAGCCCGCTCTCGCGTCTCCGTTGCTCACCGTACCTCCGTACGGCTCCGCTACTCAACGCGCGAAGTTAATATCGCGGGCTTGCTCGCTACGGTTTGTCGAGCTTCCCTAACACTGATAAATAAATAACATGAAAATTGCAATCCTGCCAGGCGATGGCATCGGCCCGGAAATCATGGCGCAAGCCGTCAAGGTCTTGAATGTCCTGGGCGAATCGTTCGAACTCGAAACCGCGCCGGTCGGCGGCGCCGGCTACGCCCAGCATGGCCACCCGCTGCCGGACGGCACGCTGGCGCTGGCCAAGGCCGCCGATGCGATCCTCTTCGGCGCCGTCGGCGACTACCAATACGACAAGCTGGAGCGCGCGCTGCGCCCGGAACAGGCGATCCTCGGCCTGCGCAAGCACCTCGGTCTGTTCGCCAATTTCCGCCCGGCGATCCTGTACCCGGAACTGGCCGGTGCCTCCAGCCTGAAGCCGGAAATCGTCTCCGGCCTGGACATCCTGATCGTGCGCGAACTGACCGGCGACATCTATTTCGGCCAGCCGCGCGGCGTGCGCGAGTGCCCGGACGGCCCATTCAAGGGCCAGCGCGAAGGGTTTGACACGATGCGCTACGCCGAAGGCGAGATCCGCCGCATCGCCCACGTCGCCTTCCAGGCGGCGCAAAAGCGCGGCAAGCGCCTGACCAGCGTCGACAAGGCGAATGTGCTGGAAACCTTCCAGTTCTGGAAAGACATCGTCAGCGACGTGCACAAGGAATATCCGGACGTCGCGCTCGAGCATATGTATGTCGATAACGCCGCCATGCAACTGGTGCGCGCGCCCAAGAAATTCGACGTCATCGTCACCGGCAATATGTTCGGCGACATCCTGTCGGACGCCGCCGCCATGCTGACCGGTTCGATCGGCATGCTGCCGTCGGCTTCGCTGGACGCCAACAACAAGGGCCTGTACGAGCCTTCGCACGGTTCCGCGCCCGATATCGCCGGCAAGGGCCTGGCCAATCCGCTGGCGACGATCCTGTCGGCGGCGATGATGCTGCGCTACTCGCTGAACTTGAACGAGCAAGCCGAGCGCATCGAGGCGGCCGTCAAGAAAGTGCTGGCACAGGGCCTGCGCACGCCGGACATCTACGAGGCCGGCACCACCAAGGTGGGCACCGAGGAAATGGGCGCCGCCGTGGTCAAGGCGCTCGCATAACAATATCGGCGGGCGGCTGGCCCGCCGCATCACAGGGGTAAAAAAATGAAACTAGTTGGCTTGGTAGGCTGGCGCGGCATGGTCGGTTCCGTGCTGATGCAGCGCATGCGCGATGAGGGCGATTTCGCCCACATCGAACCGGTATTTTTCTCGACGTCGAATAGCGGCGGTCCCGCCCCGGCCATGGCGAAGAACGAGACCACGCTGAAGGACGCCGCCAATATCGATGAATTGAAGCGCTGCGACATCGTCATTTCATGCCAGGGCGGCGACTACACTGCCGAGGTGTTTCCCAAGTTGCGCGCGGCCGGCTGGAACGGCTACTGGATAGACGCCGCCTCGACCTTGCGCATGGAAAAGGACGCCGTCATCGTGCTCGACCCGGTCAACCTGCAGGTCATCAAGGATGCGCTGGGCAAGGGCGTGAAGAATTACATCGGCGGCAATTGCACGGTGTCGTGCATGCTGATGGGCCTGGGCGGCCTGTTCCAGCACGGCCTGGTCGACTGGATGACGTCGATGACTTACCAGGCCGCGTCCGGCGGCGGCGCCCAGCACATGCGCGAATTGCTGACGCAGTTCGGCACCATCAACGGCGCGGTCAAGGGCTTGCTCGACGATCCCGCCTCGGCGATCCTGGAAATCGACCGCCAAGTGCTGGCCACCCAGCACGGCTTTTCCCCCGAGGAGACCAGGCAGTTCGGCGCTCCGCTGGCCGGCAACCTGATCCCGTGGATCGACAAGGACCTGGGCAACGGCCAGTCGAAGGAAGAATGGAAGGCCGGCGCCGAGACCAACAAGATCCTCGGCCTGGGCGCCGACTTCGGCAGCAAGGAAATCCCCGTCGACGGCTTGTGCGTGCGCATCGGCGCCATGCGCTGCCACTCGCAGGCGCTGACCATCAAGCTGAAGAAAGACGTTCCGCTCGATGAGATCAACGACATCATCGCCGCCAACAACCAGTGGGCCAAGGTCGTGCCGAACACGCGCGAAGCGTCGGTGCGCGAACTGTCGCCGGCCGCCGTCACCGGCAGCCTGACGATCCCGGTCGGACGCCTGCGCAAGCTGGCCATGGGCGGGGAATACCTGTCCGCCTTCACCGTCGGCGACCAGCTGCTGTGGGGCGCCGCCGAACCGCTGCGGCGCATGCTGCGCATCGTGCTGGAAAAATAAGCGTTAAACGAGCGTTAAAACGAGCG
>DASYLQ010000145.1:0-2364 GCA_036009485.1 Janthinobacterium sp. | reverse complement strand
GCTTCGTTTTAACAAATCATCAAGCCACTACGCATTACGCTTACTGACTCAGAATTCTTCCCACTCGTCGTTGCCGGCGGCTGCGCTGGCGACTTTCTTCGGTTTCGCGGCCGGCGCCGCGGCGGCCGCCGCCGGCTTCTTCAGGGCCGGACGGGCCGCCACCCGCAGCGCCACGGCTTTCGCCGCTTTGGCCGGGGTCGCAGCCGGCGCGGCGGCGATCGTCGACGGCGCCGGCACGTGCACTTCTTCGCCCTCGACCAGCTTGAAGATGCTGACCACGTGCGCCAGTTCGCTGGCCTGGTCCTGCAGACTCTGCGCCGCGGCGGCCGCTTCTTCCACCAGCGCCGCGTTCTGCTGGGTCATGCTGTCCATCTCGATGATCGACAGGTTGACCTGCTCGATGCCGGCGCTCTGTTCGGCGCTGGCGTTGGCGATCTCGCTCATGATGTCGGTCACGCGCTTGACGCTGGCCACCACCTCGTCCATCGTCACGCCGGCCTGGTTCACCAGCCTGGTGCCGCGTTCGGTCTTCTCGGCCGAATCGTCGATCAGGATCTTGATTTCCTTGGCCGCGCCGGCCGAGCGCTGGGCCAGGTTGCGCACTTCCGACGCCACGACCGCGAAGCCGCGGCCCTGTTCGCCGGCACGGGCCGCTTCCACCGCCGCATTCAGCGCCAGGATATTGGTCTGGAAAGCGATGCCATCGATCACGCCGATAATGTCGACAATCTTTTTGGCCGACTCGTTGATCGAGCTCATCGTGTCAACCACTTGCGACACCACGGCGCCGCCCTTCAGCGCGACGTCGGAGGCGGTGGCCGCCAACTGGTTGGCTTCGCGCGCATTGTCGGCATTCTGTTTCACGGTCGAGGTCAGCTCCTCCATCGCCGAGGCCGTCTTTTCCAGCGAGCTGGCTTGCATTTCAGTGCGCGAAGACAGGTCGATATTGCCGGCGGCGATTTCACGCGAGGCGGTGCCGATGGCGTCGGTGCCGCCGCGTACCTGGCCGACGATGCTGACCAGGCTGTTGCGCATTTCCTTCATTTCCGACAACAGGCTGTCGCTATGCGAACCGTCGGTGTCGATGGCGATCGACAGGTCGCCGTTGGCGATGCTGCCGGCGATCGACGCCGTGTAGTCAGGCTCGCCGCCCAATTGCCGCAGCAAGCCGCGGGTGATCACGAACGCCGCCGCCACGCCCAGCGCCACGGCCAGCACGCCGAGCAGGATCATGAAGGTGCGCGCGCTGCTGAAACCGGTCGCGGCATCGGCCTGGACCTGGTTATTCAATTTATCTTCCAGCGTAGCCAGCTGATCCAACGCATCCAGCCATTTCTTTTGCACTGGACGAATTTCCTTGATCATCACCTTGGTGGCGTCTTCGGCCTTGTTGGCCAGCCACAGCTCGCTCGCCTTGGAGATGGCCGGGATGGCCGCGGCCTGGTATTCCTTGATCGAGGCCAGCAAGGCTTTTTCCTCAGGCGAGGATTCCAGCGCGAACTGCGCCTGCAGCTTGGCATCGTCGCCGTCGTATTTGGCGGTTTCCGCCTTGACGCGGGCCATTTCCGGCTCCATGTCGCCGGCGTCGGTCATCAGGGTCAGGATGCGCAGCGAGGTCACGCGGTCGCTTACGTTGGCGCGCATGTCGATCACCAGACGGGTCACCACGTTATTAACACCGACAACGTGATCGAGGCGGTCCTGGATTTGCGCCATGCGGGAAATGCCGACAGCGGTCACGGCGACCAGCAAGACCAGCACCAAAGCAAATCCGAGACCCAGACGTGTTCCAACCTTCATTTTTGCTAAATTCATTTTGTCTCTTCGTAAGTGACACTATTGATAAGAATTTGCCCGGATTGTTTCCATTTTTACAAAATTTACAAAAGGAAAGCCGCGTGCGCCCGAGTCCGGTAAGACTCCAGTGACTGCGGCCTCCTGTTCTTGCAAGGCGGTCGTGAATCGTGACTGCGCATGCAAAATCATGCATGTATATATTTTCAATACTTGCAACAATTCATTGCCAGTATGAAAAGAAAGTCATGAAATATATTTGTATAATTGAATTATAGATGTAAATTTTTCCTCAAAGCAAGGAAAAACCGCCCAAGAAAGGCGCAGCTGCTATTCCTGTAGAGAAATTCACACAAACTCACCGGCAAGCTTGAAAAGCTTGCCGTTTCATGCGAATAAAGGCAGCTTTTCGGCCGCTTCGAGCAGCAGGCGGGCGTCGCCGCGGGCCAGTTTTTTCGAGTCCGACAGGGTCTGGCGGAAGCCGCGCGCGCCCGGCAGGCCCGCCATCAGGCCCAACATGTGGCGCGTGATGCTGTTCAGCTTGAGGCCGCGCGGGCCGTCTTGTTGCAG
>DASYLQ010000144.1:0-11103 GCA_036009485.1 Janthinobacterium sp. | reverse complement strand
GCGCTGCTGGACGTGGTGTCGAAGGCGGCCTCGGGCGACCTCACCGGCAAGGTGACGATCGGCGGCGGCGACGCCATCGGCCAGCTCGGCAACGGCCTGGCGAAGATGTTCGACAACCTGCGCGCGCTGCTCAACAATGTGCAAAAGGCCGGCATCCAGGTCACCACCTCGGCCACCGAAATCGCCGCCTCGGCCAAGCAGCAGGAAGCCACCGGCATCGAGCAAGCCCAGACCAGCGTCGAAATCCTCAGCACCACCAGGGAAATCTCGGCCAACACCAGCCAGTTGCTGAAGACGATGGAAGAGGCCACCGCGGTGGCCGACTACACCACCAGCGCCACGGCCGACGCGCAAAACAACCTGAAGCGCATGGACGGCACGATGCAAAACATGGTCGCGGCGACCGATTCGATCAACGCCAAGCTGGCCGCGCTGTCTGAAAAGGCCAGCAATATCAACGGCGTGCTGATCACCATCACCAAAGTGGCCGACCAGACCAACATCCTGTCGCTGAACGCCGCCATCGAGGCGGAAAAGGCTGGCGAGGCGGGGCGCGGCTTTTCGGTCGTGGCCACCGAGATCCGCCGCCTGGCCGACCAGACTTCGGTATCGACCTGGGACATCGAGCAAATGCTCAAGGAGATGCAGTCGGCGGTCTCGGCCAGCGTGATGGGCATGGACAAGTTCTCGGAAGAGATACGCCGCAGCGTCGGCGAGGTGCGCCAGGTGGCCGGGCAATTGTCGTCGGTAATGGACCAGGTGCAAAAGCTGGCGCCGCAGTTCGACGCCGTGCTGCAGGGCATGCAGTCGCAGGCGGTGGGCGCCTCGCAAATCTCGGACACCATGATGCAGTTGAGCGACGCCACCCAGCAGACGGTGGAATCGCTGAAGGCCACCAGCGAGGCGGTGCACCAGCTGCAATTTGCCGCCGGCGACCTGCAAGCCAGCGTGGCTAGCTTCGCGGTCACTATCTGAGCGAGCCGGCGGCCGGCTACGACGCCCCGACGGGACTGGACAAGCCGAATGCGGGCCTTGTTTACGGTGCTGGCGACGGCCAGCCGATAGGCCGGCAAGATCATCACGAAACTGCACCCCGATTACGGCTAAAATGGCGGTGCCGTCCTGTTCGCCTGACAAGACCGGGCCGCCACTTTTTGCATCGGAGCTGGATTGATATCGCATTTCAGAGCGCATTGTAGAATAATCCTGCTACTTGTCCTGGCCTGCCTTTGCCCTGCGTCGCACGCGGCCGCCGCCGCCGCCCAGGGGCGCAGCTGCCATCTTCCCGGCATCGAGGAAGCCTTGCGCTGCGTGAGCATCGCCGTGCCGCTGGACCATGACAAGCCCGACGGCCCCTTCCTGACGCTGCACGTCACGCTGGCGCCGGCCTTCCGCGAAACGGCGAAGGCCGATCCCCTGTTCCTGCTAGCCGGCGGCCCGGGCCAGGCCGGCAGCGATATCCTGCCGCTGCTCGAATCGACCTTCCGCAGGGCGCGCGCGACCCGCGACATCGTCTTGATCGACCAGCGCGGCACCGGCCTGTCCGGCAAGCTCGATTGCGACAGCAAAAACGACGAGGCCGGCACCAGCGACCGGCAACTGGCCGAGGAAGTGCGCCACTGCGTCGCCAGGCTGAAGCAGCCGCTGGCCATGTACACCACCGCCGCCGCCGCGCGCGACATCGAGACGGTGCGGCGCGCCCTCGGCTACGGCAAGATCAACCTGTGGGGCGGTTCCTACGGCAGCCGGCTGGCGCAGGTTTATGCGCGCCTGTTTCCAGCCAGCGTGCGCAGCCTGATCCTCGACGGCGTCGCCGCGCCCGAGCAGATCATCCCGGCCGGCGGACGCGATGCCCAGGCTGCGCTGGACGCCCTGTTCAAGCTGTGCGCGGCCGATGCCGCCTGCGCCAAAACCTATCCCGGCCTGAAAAGCGAATTTGCCGCGCTGACGGCGCTGGTGGCGCGCGGCGGCGTGCCTGTCTCCCTGCCCGATCCGCGCACCGCAGCGCCGGTCCAGCTGACGATCGACAGAACGCGCTTCGTCGCCACCATCCACGCCGTGCTGTATTCGGCGATCGACAGCCGGCGCCTGCCCTACCTGATCCACAGCGCCTACCTGGGCAACTGGGCGCCGTTCCTGGCGCGCAGCAACCTGGCCAACGATTTTTCCGCCGACGGCGAAGTCGCCTACGGCCTGCACCTGGCCGTCACCTGCGCCGAGGACGCGCCGCGCCTGACGCCGCAATTCCTGAACGAGGATGCCGGCGCCTCCTTCCTGGCCGCGCCGCTGATCCGCCGCGTCACCGCCTTGTGCGACTTGATCAAGGTGCCGGCCGTGCCCTGGCGCGCGCCGGGCATGATAGAGGCGCCGGCGCTGCTGCTGTCCGGCGCGCTCGATCCGGTGACGCCGCCGCGCCGCGCCGTGGCCGCCGCCCGGTATATGCCCCACGCGCAGCAGGTGGTGGTGCAAAATGCCGGCCACGGCATCTCGACGCTGGGTTGCGCGCCGCGCCTGCTGCGCGAATTCCTCGACCGTCCCGAGCGGCCCGTCGCCGCCGCCTGCCTGGGCGAGATAGCGGCGCCCTCCTTCCAGCTCGGCAACGCCGGGCCGCAACCCTAATCCACAGCCAAAGGCAGCCATGATCCAGGTCGAGAATGTCCGTAAACGCTTCGGCGCGACGCAGGCGCTGGCCGGCGTCAGCTTCACCGCGCAGGACGGCCAGATCACCGCCCTGCTCGGCCCCAACGGCGCCGGCAAGACCACCCTGCTGCGCACCCTGGTCGGCTTGCTCAGGCGCGACGAAGGCAGCATCAGCATCGACGGCATCGACCCCGAGCGCGATCCGATGGCCGTGCGCGCCAACATCGGTTTCCTGACCGATCAATTCGGCCTGTACGAACGCTTGAGCACGCGCGAATACCTGGTGTATTTCGCCGAACTGCACGGCATGGACGCGGCCGCGATACGCAGGCGCATCGAGGAAGTGGTCGACTTGCTGGGCATGCAAGACATCCTCGAGCGCCGCACCAAGGGATTTTCGCAGGGCCAGCGCATCAAGGTGGCGCTGGCGCGCACGCTGCTGCACCGGCCGCGCCAGTTGCTGCTGGATGAACCCAGCCGCGGCCTCGACGTCATGAGCACGCGCGCGCTGCGGCGCGCCCTGCATGCGCTGCGCGAAGACGGCTGCGCGATCCTGATGGCGACCCATGTGATGCAGGAAGTGACGCAGTTGTGCGACGACGTGGTGGTGATCGCCAAGGGCGCCACGGTGGCCCAGGGTTCGCCGGCGGCGCTGTGCCGGCAAACCGGCATCGCCAACCTGGAAGACGCTTTCGTCAGCCTGGTCGGCACCGACGAAGGGATCGCCGCATGAAGCCGAAATTCCTGGTCGTCTACGCGAAGGAATTGAAGGAAACCCTGCGCGACCGCCGCGCCCTCAGCCTGCTGGCGCTGTTCGTACTGATGTATCCCTGCCTGCTCGGCTTCATCCTGCACAATTCGATAGACCGCGCCACCCGGCCCGAACGCGAAGGCATCAACCTGGTCGTCATCGGCGCCGGGCAGGCGCCGACCCTGATGGCGAAATTCAGGCAAAAAAACGTCAGCGTGACGGCGCGCGAGGCCATGACGGAGGCGCAGATCGGCGCCCTGCTGCGTGCCCGCGACGCGGTGGCGGTGCTGCGCCTGAGCGACAAGTTCAGCGAAAATTATGCGGCGATGCGGCCGGCGCTGATCGAATTCTGGTACGACTCGGCGTCCGACGCCAGGCAAAAGCAGGACGAGGTGCAAGCCGTGCTGCGCGCCTACAGCCAGAACATCGCCGGCGCGCGCCTGCTGGCGCACGGCGTCTCGCCGGCCGCGCTGACGCCCATCGAGCTGCAGCAATACGACACCGGCACCAGCGCCTCGCGCTCGGCCAGCCTGATCGGCGCGCTGCTGGGCAGCTTCTTTTTACCGGCCTTTATTTTTTGCCAGAGCAGCGCGGTCGACAGCAGCGCCGGCGAACGCGAACGGCGCTCGCTGGAAGTGCTGCTGGCCCAGCCGGCCCGCGCCGCCGACCTGATCGTCGGCAAATGGCTGGCCGCCGCGACCCTGTCGGTGGCCGGCGTCACGCTGGAATTGCTGGTGGCGCACGTCATCCTGAAGTGCTTGCCGCTGGAAGAGATCGGCATGTCCTGGCAAATGAGCTTGCCCGAACTGTTGGCCGTCTGCCTGGCGTCGGCGCCGCTGTCGCTGTTCGCCGCCGCCTTTGAAATCGCGCTGGCGATGAATGCCAGGTCGTTCAAGGAAGCGCAAAGCACGGTGGCGCTGGCGATGATCCTGCCGCTGATCCCGATCGCCGTGGTGCCGCTGCTGGACTTGAACACGGCCAACTGGATGTACCTGGCGCCGGTACTGGCCAACAAGACCCTGCTCAGCGAACTGGCCAAGGGCCAGAACATCGGCGTGCTGCCCTTCTTCCTGACGGCGGCCAGCGGCTTGCTGTTTGCGCTGGCCGCGGTGAGCTTCGCCAGCTGGCGACTGAAAAGCGAGCGCTATGTGCTGTCGGTGTGAAGCGCGACGCCGAGCGTCAGACCTTCATCGGCAGGATCACCATTTGCAATCCTTCCAGGTGCAGCCTGCGCTGGGCCGCCAGCGCCGCCTGGTTATGCAACAGCCGGGTGAACCAATTGTCGGTGGAAAAGATCAGTTTGCTTGTGAAGAAAATCGCATTCGGGAACTCTTCGCTGATCTGTTCGCACAGCTTGGTCACCTCGTCGACGGCGTCGGTGCCGAAGGCCAGGTAGGACGAGGACGCCATGTAATGGCTATGGCAAAAATCGACAAAAAATTCCAATATCTTGACGGCCTCTTCGCGCATCTGTTCGAGTGCGCCGTGGCCGCCGTAAGCCTGCGAATCGACGGTGCGGGCGTTGACGAAGATGAAGTTCTTGAAATGGCCGGGAAACATGCGCTGCACCCACAGCAAGGCATGCAAGCCGCCGCCGCGCGAACTGCCGACGATGAAGACGGCGGTCTGCTCCTCGGGATTCGGCTCGAGCGGCCCGGTGCCTGGACCGAAGGGCTGGTGGGCAAACACTTCGTCGACCAGGTGAATCGCCTCCTTGATTTTGTGATAATGCTTGCGGATCGCGACGCACAGGCCGGCGATGGCGGCGATGATCACAGCGGTGACCCAGCCGCCGTCGGTAAAGCGCTCGACCGCCAGGATCAGCAGGATGCCGGCGCAGATGATGAAGCCGGCCAGCGACAGCAACAGCCGGCGCAGCCAGTGCGTGCCGGGCTTGCGGTGGCGCATCCAGTACAGGCACAGCCCGAGCAGGGAAATGGCGAAGGTGAGGAACACGGAAATCGAATACAGCACCACCAGCAGGTTGACGCTGCCGCGGGTCCAGAACAGGATCGCCAGCGCGGCCAGCCCCATCACGACGATGCCGTTTTGCGTCACCAGCCGGGTCGACAGGTAACTGAATTTGTGCGGCACCCAGGAATCGAGTGCCATGTTCGACAGCACCGCCGGCCCGCCCAGGAAACCGGTGTTGGCGGCGACAAACAACAGCCCCGCCTCGAAGGCCAGTACGACCACCAGCGCGCCCTGGCTGACCATGTCGCCGCCCAGGCGCATATTCGCGATGATGCTCTTGAAGGTGGTCGCGTTCAGCGTTTCTCCCGGCACCGGATGGGCGTTCCACAACAGGTAGAGCAGGATGATGCCGCCGGCCGTGAACGCCAGCGACAGCGCCATGTACAACATCGTCAGCTTGCCGGTGCGCACGCGCGGCTCGGCCAGCAGGTTGACGTTGTTCGACACCGCCTCCAGCCCGGTGTAGGTGCCGCCGCCTTGCGAGTACGCCAGCAGCAGCATGCCGGCGACGCCGGTCCAGCCGATGTTGTGCGCCAGGCTGGCGGTGTCGGCCAGCGTGTTCGGCAGCAGTTCCGGCAAGTACGAGGCATGGACGAAAATGCCGTAGGCGATCAGGATCAGGTGGGTGGCGACGAAGCCGAGGAAGATCGGCAGCAGGATCTGGATCGCCTCCTTCAAGCCGCGCAAATTCATCACCGTCAGCAGCGCGATGAAGAAGGCCTCGGCCCATAATTTATAGGGCTGGAAGCCGATTGGCAGAAAGGAGGCCAGTGCGTCGACGCCGGAAGCGATGGAGATGGCGATGGTCAGCACATAGTCGAGGATCAGGGCGCAGCCGGAGATCAGGCCCATGTACGGCCCGACCAGCTTGCTGGCGACGCGGTAACCGCCTCCGCCGGTGGGAAACAGTTCGATGACCTGGTTATAGGCGAGCGCGATGATGAACACCGTCACCGCGGTGGCCAGCGCCATGTACAGGCCGAGATGGGCATAAGCGCCGAGCGCCTTGAAGGTTTCCTCGGGACCATAGGCGGAGGAAGACAGGCCATCGGCGCCGAGGCCGACCCAGGCCAGGAAGGCCACCAGCGCCATCGAGTGGCGCGTTTCGCTCTGCATCGGATCGAGCGGTTTGCCTAGCAAAATTTCGCGGATCTTTTTTGACTTCATGCTGGACGGTCAGCCGACGTAAGCGGCCCGAGGGGCTTAAGTAGGCGAGATCATACCCTCATCAAGTTGCGGACGTCTGTGCGGTGCTTATAAAAAACGCCGCAAAGGGTTGCCCGAATGTCGCAAATCAGTAATAATGCGACCTCGCGTTGCCGGGATGGCGGAATAGGTAGACGCACGGGACTCAAAATCCCGCGCTGGAAACAGCGTGCCGGTTCGATTCCGGCTCCCGGCACCATGATCTTGCATTACACCGTCTCACCAAACATCAAAACCCGCATGCTTACAGGCTTGGCGGGTTTTTTTGTGAGATGCGCTTGCCAGGGGCACGATACGGGCGAGTCGGAATGTGTCAGGATGCAGAAGAAATCCGCTTGCACATCGCGTCCCACACTGTCCAGTACGTGGCACTCTTGCCGTCTTCGCTGGCAACAATGCCGATCATGGCCGCGCAATTGCTGTTGCATCCGACGTTGCGCTGCGAATCCGGCGAAGGTTGCAAAGTGAGGTCGATCGGGGTAGTGCCATTCAGGCTAGCCGTTACCTTGACGGTAAATTCGCCCGACAGGTTTGGCTTTTGCAACTGGGCCGGCGGGTTGCCGGAGTTGATGCTTCCCGTCCAATTACCGCCAATTTGAGCCAGCTCGACTTTCCAGCCGAGAAGCCTGCCCGCAGTCTTGTTTTGACCAGAACACCGATTTCACGCCAAACGTCATGGCATTCCGGAACGCCAGCAATACCGCCGGACCCGGGCTGACTTTCGCCACAAATGCGATACCGGTGAATAAGAATACCGTCTGGACGTGCATGCACTTTCCCCTCAATAAAGTGCCGAGTTTAGCAGACGGTCCAGGCCGTCTTATCGAAGCCCGGCCGCATCCGGCGCCAGGCCGAAGTCCTCAATGCGGGGAATACAGGGATGTCATGTTTTCAGGACATGGCGGCTGTGTCGAACAGCGGGAAAACAAGGCCGCCCCGGGAAAAAGGGACTTGACTCGTCCTGGCGCGCTGACGCTGAGGCCGGCCGCAAAAAAGACAAGCGTCAATCGGGCATATCGGTGGAGACTTCGATGCGGCATTCCTTGAAGCTGATGACTACGCCCGCAGGTGAGTTGTCTCCGCTGACGCGGATGAACGAAACGCTCATCTCGGCCAGCTCATTCACGCTGAAACGCTGCACCAGGGCGGTGGCAGGAAACGACAGCTGCGCGGCGCCGTGCCCCATCTGCGCATGGTGCATCAGGCCAGCCAGGCGGAACGGGCCGATAGTTCCCAGAAAATATTTTTCTTCCGTGTCGGCGCCATCGCCGTCCACCGGCAAATTTATGTAGACCTTATAAAAAAATCCTCCCGCCAGACCGGACGCGCTCACTTGCGGCACGTCGAACACGATGTTCACCGAATTGTAGGGCTGGACAGATTTCGCCGCGCCGAAAGGCAAGGCCGTCAGCTTTCCCAGCACCTGTCTTAATATGTCATGCGCCGCCGTGCTCAAGGGAATGCGGGCGCTGACGGATGTTTCGTCGAGTACGATCTGGCTCGCCCCCGCCAGCGCCAGGGCGTTGGTCCCGCTCGGCCGCATGCCCGTGACGGGAAAGCGACCATCTGGTGGCCGTTTCGGCCGCTTGCCGGCGTTGCCCTGCTGCGTAGGCTGCGCCAATGCCTCGACCGAATTGCGCGCGCCGGACTGGAGAGCCTCGGCCTGGACCGACGCCGAGGTCCCCTGCACCACCGGCAAGGCGGCCGGCATCGCTTCGTTTTGATAATAGTAGAACAGGTCGGTACGCGTGCTGAAGGTGGACCTGCGGTTGAGCGTCAGGTTCGTCGCGTAAGTAAAGCTGCCATTCCAATAGCTGGAGGTCCGGAGCGGCATCTGGCGGCCGTTCGCCGCGGCGACCCAGGCCGACCAGAGCCGGTCGATATTCGCATGATGCAACCAGAAAATCGGGTCCATAGGCGATTGCATATCGGCCATGACGCCGCCGATGATGTCGTGCACCGGGTTATGCGGCATATCTTCCACGGATGGTTCGAAGGCGTTCGCCGTGCCCCTGGGTAGCGCGGTCAGGCTGTTCGAAAACGGCGCCATCGACAGCGCCTGAGCGACATTGCTGTTGGTCCGGGGGACATATAAAGGATTAGTGCTTGCCGGATTAGTGAATTCGGGCGGCAATACCGGATTACCATAGTAATTCCAATACGGCACAGTCAATCTACTGTCGCCCGATACCAAACGCAATTGCTGTTCAAAATAATTTAAATAACCCCGATGCCAGGCGAGGAAATATGCAATTCCATGTGGACAATAATTTACATGTATCTTTGTCCAGTACACCCAACTATTCCTGTCATTGGCATTCGTATTGGCTCTCATTTTTTTTATCGCATTTAAAAACGAACTATAACTTGGCGTAGCTTTAAAGGTATTCCAATCCAGTCTTTGTTTCAGCGTGGATTGCCCCCATACAGGCTCCGGGGACAGCGACGCCACTATCAATCCACCCAGCGAACCCTTAAGCATGCTGCGCCTGCTGACACTATTTTCCATGGCAAACTCCTTCCTTCATCGAAAAAAATTCAAATAACATCTTTCCAAATTGTAAAATAATTTTTAATGATATTTTTATATCATCAAGATAATAAAATTATGTCCTCCTTCCTCGAATATTATTTAGCTCATGCTCCAAGCTTATACGCCATCAAGCTCGTCCTTGATAAAAAGAAGATCGTCATTTTATTAATATGATATTTTTCATGCGCATACCGCTTTGATCACAATCAACCCTATCCCCGGTGGCCTGAAATAGCTAAAATTTTGTGATTTATTCGCCACCAAAAATGCGCGGAAACACGGGAAGGAATGCGGGGAAAGCAGGCAGAACGGCATGCTGGTGCCTGATGGCATATTCAAGATAAGTTGCCCTATACTTGCTCTGCGCATAAAGGAAATGATGTTAACGTAATGAACTTGATAAGCAGCCTTGCCGATGTCCTTCCTGTCAGGCATGGCGAGGCGGCGCCGCGAAGAGCGACATGGCGGAATGTATAGCGGTATACTCCCGGCTTTCACGCCTTTGCCGCCCCCGATCCCCATGCAACTTGAATCGATACGCCAGCGCCTGCGCGCGCTGGGCGCCAAACCGCTGCACGAACAACGCGTGCTGCGCGACTGGGTGCAGGGGCGTCCATACGACCAGGGCCGGCGCCGGCCGCAAGATTTCCTGCCGCTGGCCGTGCGCGAGGATTTACAGGCGCTCGACGCCGAACTGCGCGGCCAGGCGCGCCTGCTTGCATCCCATCCGGGCGCAGACGGCGCCGCGCGCCTGCTGGTTGGGCTCGTCGATGGCCAGACCGTGGAAAGCGTGCTGCTGCCGCGCGACGGCGTCTGCGTATCCAGCCAGGTCGGCTGCGCAGTCGGCTGCCAGTTTTGCATGACCGGGCGCAGCGGTCTGATCCGCCAACTGAGCAGCGGCGAGATCGTCGCCCAGGTGGCGCTGGCGCGCACCCAGCGACCGGTCAAGAAAGTCGTCTTCATGGGCATGGGCGAACCGGCGCACAACCTCGACAATGTGATGGACGCCATCGATTTGCTCGGCACCGAAGGCAATATCGGCCACAAGAACCTGGTCTTTTCCACCGTCGGTGACGTCCGCGTCTTCGAGCGCCTGCCGTCCGGCCCGGTGAAACCGGCGCTGGCCCTGTCGCTGCACACCAGCAAACCGGCCCTGCGCGCCAGACTGTTGCCGCGCGCGCCGCGCCTGACGCCGCGGGAACTGGTCGACCTGGGCGAGCGCTACGCCCGCGACACCAATTATCCGATCCAGTATCAATGGACCTTGCTGGACGGTATCAACGATGGCGAAGATGAAATGGATGGCATCGTCACTCTGCTGAAGGGCAAGTACGCCGTCCTCAATATGATTCCCTATAACACCATTCCCGACCTGGAATTCAAGCGTCCCAGCTGGGAGCGCGCGCGCCCTGGCGGCGGTCTTGCAGCAGCGCGGCGTGCTGACCAAGTTGCGCGATTCCGCCGGGCAGGACGTCGACGGCGGCTGCGGCCAGTTGCGCGCGCGGGCGTTGGCGCCTTCTTCCACTATCCCGATCCGGGCAGCTACGTGACCTGGCGTACAGATGGCGGACCAGGCGTTCGCTAGACTCCATGCAATTACTGTAAGGAGTTGCCAAATGAGTGCATCAGTTTCCGGATCCGCATTGGACGAATTATGTGTCAACACCCTGCGCTTCCTGTCGGTCGACGCCGTACAAAAAGCCAATAGCGGCCACCCCGGCCTGCCGCTGGGCGCCTCGCCGATGGCCTATGTCTTGTGGACGCGATTGCTCAAGCACCATCCCGCCAATCCGGACTGGTTCGACCGCGACCGCTTCGTCCTGTCCGCCGGACACGGCTCGGCAATGCTGTACAGCCTGCTGCACCTGAGCGGCTATGACGTGCCGATGGAACAGATCAAGCAATTCCGCCAGTGGGGCAGCATCACCCCCGGCCACCCGGAGCGCGGTTTGGCGCCCGGCGTCGAAATCACGACCGGGCCGCTGGGCCAGGGTTTCGC
>DASYLQ010000143.1:0-5796 GCA_036009485.1 Janthinobacterium sp. | reverse complement strand
CAAGGCCAAGCTGGCGCTGGAAAAAGACCTCAACGCCGACCCGACCGACCCGAATTACCTGGTGGCCGTGAACTTGCTGCCGAATACCCCGCAATGGCTGCAAAGCATACACGCGCTGCCGATGTTCCTCGGCCTCGACTTGCGCGGCGGCGTCTACCTGATGATGCAGGTCGATACCAAGGCGGCCCTGGTCAAACATATGCAGGGCATCCAGGCCAGCGCCCGCAGCCTGTTGCGCGACAAGAATATCCGCCACGCCGGCATCGAGCTGGTCGACGACCATGTCGACATCAAGTTCCGCGACGCCGACACGCGCCAGAAAGCGCAAGACGAGCTGGCCGCGCAATTGCCCGATCTGGCCTTTAGCAGCGTTGCCGACGGCGCCGACCTGAAACTGGTGGCGCGCCTGAAGCCGGCCGCGCTGACCCAGACCATCGACGACGGCATCAAGCAAAACATCGTCACCTTGAACAAGCGCGTCAATGAACTGGGCGTGACCGAGCCGGTCATCCAGCGCCAGGGCCAGGACCGCATCACCGTGCAGTTGCCGGGCGTGCAAGACGTGGCGCGCGCCAAGGCCGTGATCGGCCGCACCGCGACGCTGGAAGTGCGCATGGTCGACGAAAGCGTCACCCCGGGCACCGAATTGTCGGCGGCGATACCCTTCAATTCCGAACTGTTCACCGTCGGCAAAAACGTCCCTGTCGTGCTGACCAAGGATATTGTTTTGACTGGCGATTATATTTCCAGCGCCACCGCCAGCTTCGACCAGAATCACCAGCCGGCCGTGGCGATCGACTTGAACGGCGACGGCGGCCGCAAGATGCGCGAAGCCACGCGCGACCGCGTCGGCAAGCGCATGGCCATCGTCCTGTTTGAAAAAGGCAAGCCTGAAGTCTTGTCGGTGGCCACCATCCAGAGCGAA
This sequence comes from Janthinobacterium sp., assembly GCA_036009485.1. Taxonomy (GTDB): domain Bacteria; phylum Pseudomonadota; class Gammaproteobacteria; order Burkholderiales; family Burkholderiaceae_D; genus Janthinobacterium. Next base: position 4,871 of record DASYLQ010000143.1, on the reverse strand, counting down.
CTGGGCACGCACTTCCAGATCACCGGCATGGGCAATGCGGAAAGCTCGGCCGAACTGGCGCTGCTGCTGCGCTCCGGCGCGCTGTATGCGCCTATGGACGTGGTCGAGGAACGCACCATCGGCCCGGCCCTGGGCGCCGACAATATCAAGAAGGGCCAGTTGTCGATGGTCTATGGTTTCGCCGCCATCGCCGCCTTCATGATCATCTATTACATGATGTTTGGCTTCTTCAGCGTGCTGGCGCTGGCTTGCAACCTGTTGCTGCTGATCGCCTTGCTGTCGATGATGCAACTCACCCTGACCTTGCCGGGTATCGCCGCGATCGCGCTGGCGCTGGGCATGGCGATCGACGCCAACGTGCTGATCAACGAGCGCGTCCGCGAGGAACTGCGTTCCGGCGCCACGCCGCAGGCGGCGATCTCGACCGGTTTCGAGCGCGCCTGGGCCACCATTCTCGACTCGAACGTGACCACCTTGATCGTCGGCGGCGCCTTGCTGGCCTTCGGTTCCGGTCCGGTGCGCGGCTTTGCCGTCGTGCACTGCCTGGGCATCCTGACCTCGATGTTCTCGGCCGTGTTCGCCTCGCGCGGCGTGGTCAACCTCTGGTACGGCCGCAAGAAAAAACTCAACTCGATCGCCATCGGCACGGTGTGGGTTCCCGGCCTGGCCAAGAAATAATATGCCGCCCGGCCTTGACGGCCGGGCGCGCCACGACACTACAGAGGATTTCCATGGAATTTTTCCGGATCAAAAAAGATATACCCTTCATGCGCCATGCGTTGATTTTCAACGCAATTTCGGCCCTGACCTTTGTCGCCGCGGTATTTTTCCTGATACACAAGGGCTTGCACTTTTCGGTCGAATTCAAGGGCGGCACCGTGATGGAGGTGCAATACCCGAGGGCGGCGAATATCGAAGGCATACGCACCACCCTGGAACGCATTGGCTATGAACAGCCGGAAGTGGCCAACTTCGGCACCGCCCGCGACGTCATGATCCGCTTGCCGATCGTCAAGTCGCTCGGCTCCAACAGTTCCGACCTGGTGTTCGAGGCCTTGTGCAAGGCCGAGCAGGGCACGCTGAAGCAGATGGACAGCGTCACGCCGAAGGGTGAGCACATCAGCAAGACCGCTTGCGCCGACGCCTCGGGCGCCGAATCGGTGGTCAAGCAGCGCGTCGAATTCGTCGGCCCGCAAGTCGGCGACGAGCTGACGCAAAACGGCTTGAACGCCCTGGTGATGGTGGTGATCGGCGTGATGATCTACCTGGCCATCCGCTTCGAATGGAAATTCGCGGTCGCGGCCATCGTCGCCAACTTGCACGACGTCGTCATCATCCTCGGCTTTTTCGCCTTCTTCCAATGGGAATTCTCGCTGACGGTGCTGGCGGCGGTGCTGGCGGTGCTCGGTTACTCGGTCAACGAGTCGGTGGTGATTTTTGACAGGATCCGCGAAAACTTCCGCAAGCAGCGCAAGTCGTCGGTGCAGGAAGTCATCGACGGCGCGATCACCAGCACCATTTCGCGCACCATCATCACCCACGGCTGTACCGAGATGATGGTGCTGTCGATGCTGTTCTTCGGCGGCCCGACCCTGCATTTCTTTGCGGTGGCGCTGACCATCGGTATTTTGTTCGGTATTTATTCGTCGGTGTTCGTGGCGGCGGCGGTGGCCATGTGGCTGGGCGTCAAACGCGAAGACTTGATCAAGCCGATCAAGGAAAAGGATGAAACCGATGGCGCCGTGGTCTAAGCGCTAGCGGATGGAAAGGAAAGGGCGGCGCGGGCCGCCCTTTTGCGTTGACGCAGCGCGCAGGCTTGCTGCCGCGCCCGCTACATATCGCTTGTGTGTGTAAACGCACAGATTCTGACCGGAAGGGGGAATATAGTGGGGCTGTCTCTTTCAGGACATCCCTAGTTTTGGACTTCGCCCGCTTCCCAGCGGGCTTTTTTTTTGAACCGGATTCAGGCGGAAACCAGCCGGTCCGCCGGCACACCCCGCAACTGGGCCGGGGAGAATTCCGCGCTGTCCAGGCGTTCGGCGCTGCGCTGCAAATACGCCGTCAGGCGGGCGCTGAGCTGGTTCGCTTCGTCCAGCAAGGCTTCATTTTCAAGATGCGGCACATACTCGTCGCCCTTGCTTATTAATTCATTCTTAAAAATGCGGGAAAAGTTTTTATAGCGCAGGCGGAATGACCAATGCGAGGACAGAAAACCAAAAACGTCGGAACCCTGGTTTTTCATGAGTTTATAACTGACGACCAGGTAGCGGTTTTCAGGCAAGCCACCCAGGGTTTTTAATATCATGCGGTTGTAGATAACCCATGCCCGCAGATAGCGCTCCGAGTGCCTGGCGCTGTGCCGCCTGAGCCGGACTGGCCTGCAGAGGCGGGTCCAGAGGGTGCGATACAACCAGCCCTTGGCTTGATGCCTTTCTTCTATGTCAGTGAAATCCCGTTTGATCAGGGAACTGACGATGGACTTGTAATCCCGGAACACCACCAGGTATTTTGCATCCGGCAGCAGTTCGGCATAGGTGCCCAGGAACAGGCAGGTGCGCGGTTCTTTCCAGCCCCATTGGGCATAGGTGGCGTTCTTGACCGAGATGATGGCCTTCATCTTGGCCTTTTCATATCGGGTCGGCGCAATGTCGTGGCTCAGTTGCAGGCCGGTGGAATCGGCGCCTTTGTCTTTCAGGATTTCTTCATGAATCCTGAGAAATTCCAGGTCTTCAAAATGCCCTTCCACATTGCCGTTGCCGGCTTCCAGCAAGCGTTCGCCGACCTGCAGTCCGCAATCGTGCAGCCAATGCGTGATCAGCGACGTCCCCGACCGGTGCATGCCGGCCACGACCAGGATGTTATTGGCCATGCCAGGCCCGGTTCCGTTGCGCGGGGCTGACGCGGCCAATAAGGTAAGAGCAGATGAGTCTGGTGCACTCGTCTATGCCGCTGTGCCGGGTATTGAAATACAGGTCAGGAGACACGGGCGCCTCGAAAGGATCGTTGACGCCGCTGAGGCAATGCAGCTTGCCGGGAGCGTCGTCGGGCAGGGCGGCGCGCAAATACAGGCCCTTGGTGTCGCGTCGTTTCAGCTCGTCGAGCGGACAATCGATGTGCGCCACTTTCACGTCGCGATACCGGGCGATCAGTTCCCGGCGCACTTCTTCGTAAGGATTGATGGCGCTGACGATGCTGACAATCCCATGGCTGGCAAATTTGTTGGCGATAAAGCCAAGGCGGCGTATGTTTTCCATCCGATCCCGTCTTGAAAATCCCAGGTCGCTGAACAGCCGGCTGCGGTACTGGTCGGCGTCGATGACCTCGACCGGAATGGATAACTGCACCAGCCTCTTTTGTACACTTTCAGCCAAAGTGGTTTTGCCGGCACCCGATAGGCCGCAAAAAAGCAATATCATATTTATCCCTTTGGAATAAAACAGGGACGCCTCAGGCATTGGGCGACGGAATGAACTGACTAAGAGCACATTCCAGTAGGTAATGCGCTGCCGCCTCCCTACTAGAATGTGCTCTAAGCTCCAAGTCTAGCAAGGCCTGAGTTGCAAAAATTCAACAATTACCCTCTGATACAGCTCCTACAATGCAACACACGTATATATAGTGGGACACACTGCCAAATAATCTTGATACAAATTCAGCGGCATGCACCGTGTTGGCGACACGTCGTCAGATCAGGTTTTCGGCGATGAGCTTGGCGCGCAGGCGCTTCACCTTGGCCACTTCCCTGGCGTCCAGCGAGAAAATGATATTGTTTTCCATCGAAATCAGGGAACCCTGGTCGCTTTTGGTGGCGAGCGCTTCGACCTGGAAATCCTTGAGCGCTTCGTCGTCGCGCAAGTCCAGCACGCGGCGGTCGGCCAGGTAGATCAGCCAGCCGGCGATATGCGGCTTGCCATCCTCGACCGCCTCGCCGAAATCGTAGGAAAACACGCGCGCTTTTTCCGGTTGCCAAAACTGGATGGCGTCGATAAAAATGTTGCGGGCAAAATCATAGCTGTAGAAATCGTGGTACATGAAGTTCAGGTTGGCCGGGGTGGGGAACTGGATCGTGACCATATTGAACATGTCCGAGCTTTTGCCGGCCAGAATGCTGACCGTGACGTTGCCGTCTTCCAGCGATTCGCCATTGCTGAACGTCATGTGATAACCGCGGTAGCCGATCGAGCCCCACTTCGGCGAACCGTCGTCGTGGGCGACGTTATACACCTGGCTGCCGCCGCCGGCATGGCGGTAGGCCAGCATGTCGACATTGCTCAGGTCGGGCAATAGTTGCACCGGCTTGGACTGGCCATCTTCGCTTTCCCACAGCATCGAGCGAAAGACTGGATGGGTTTTTTTCAGCGACAGCAGGAAACCTTTTACGCTATCGGTGTACTGGCGCAGCGTCTGCGGCCGTCCCTTCCAGTAAAACCCGAAAATGAATTCATCCATGTACTCCATGTGTACTACCTCTCAACATCTGAATATCTGAAGCGGAGCAACGGTCTCCTGGCGGCGGTTTCCCTGAAATCCGTGCTGAAACTTATAGCATATTGTAAGACTTTCAGCGCGCGCGGCCAGGATGGATCTTATCAAAAAAAATTTCCACATGGAAAAAAACCGTATAATCATCGATTGCCATCCACGTTGCATCCGTCCGGGCGCGGCTTGATGTTCTGTACGAAATGCGCTGTGATCCCATGCGTCTCGCATCCCTCTCCGAGAGAAACGACATGAAAAACTTTAAAATCGGTACCCGCCTGACGGCGGGTTTTGGCCTGGTGTTGTTGCTGACGACATTTATGACCGGCATCGGCATCTGGCGCCTGCAGGCGGTGGCGGAAGCCACCCACGCCATGATGCAGCAGCCGCTG
>DASYLQ010000142.1:0-1518 GCA_036009485.1 Janthinobacterium sp. | reverse complement strand
AAATCCGGCCCCTCGAACGGGCCCTAAAACCCTGACAAAACCGGGATTTGGCCACATACCCGCCCGGCGGTTGCAACAATCGGAGCCCTTAAGCGTTCAGCCCTGCAATCCCGCACGCCGAAGGCCAATTTTCGATGAAATGTCTGCATTCCCTGGCATGGCTCGCCGCCATGGCCGCCCAGTCATTTTCGCCAGCAGCCCACGCCCAGCGCGCCGATTACGACGCGATGGTCGCGAGCCATGCCGCGGCCAACGGGGTGCCCGCCGCACTGGTGCATCGCGTGATCGTGCGGGAGAGCCGTTATCAGCCGCATCTGGTCGGGCGCGGCGGCACCATCGGGCTGATGCAGATCAAACTCGCGACCGCGCGCGGCCTTGGCTACACCGGCGATGCCGCCGGCCTGCGCGATCCCAACACCAACCTCACCTATGCGGTAAAATATCTGGCCGGCGCCTATCGCGCCGCCAATGGCGATTCCAACCGCGCCGTCGGCTATTTTGCCAGCGGCTATTACTACGCCGCCAAACGCCAGCAGGTGGCGATGAGCCGGCACGACCAGGTGACGCAGGTCGAAGGCTTCTGGAAAAGCCCCGAAGACGCCCGCGCCGAGCAGGTTCCGCTTCGCCATGGCGGTGCCAAGCGCCATCGCGCGCGTTGAATATCCGTGTCCCGGGCACGGTGCAGCGCAGGTTCCCTGCGTCATCCTGAGGTGCGCGCCCTTGCGCGCCTCGAAGGATGGCCACATGCACTGCCCGCTGCCATCCTTCGAGGCTCGCCAAAGAGGCTCGCACCTCAGGATGACGTTGTGCAGACTGCACCAGACGCGTTGACACTCGCCGCCATCGGCTTACATTAGCCCTGTTCCGAGGGGAGCTCCGATGAGGAGCTGAGATACCGCAAGCTCGGGCCTGTTCTCAGGCCGGGGACCGCGGTGACCCTTTGAACCTGATCCGGGTCATGCCGGCGAAGGGACAGGGATGTTTCAGGGTTCGAAGCTACAGCGGGGGGAATCCCCCGTTTCGATCATAGGCGCAGGCATTGCCGGCGCGTGGCAGGCGTTGCTGTTCGCGCAAGCCGGCCGCGCCGTCACATTGCACGAGCGCAGTGACGAAGCCATGACGTTGTCCACCAGCCACTGGGCCGGCGGCATGCTGGCGCCGTGGTGCGAGGCCGAAGCCTCCGAGCCGCTGATCAGCCGGCTTGGCCTGCGCGCGCTCGATCTGTGGCGCCAGGAATTGCCGGATACGCCCTTCAACGGCTCGCTGGTGGTGACGCATAGCCGCGACCGCGCTGATTTCGAGCGCTTTGCCAGACTGACATCAGGCCACCAGCGGCTCGACTCCCGCGCCCTGGGCGAGCTCGAACCCTCGCTGGAGGGCCGTTTTCGCGACGCGCTGTTTTTTGCCGGCGAAGGCCATGTCGAGCCGCGCCGCGTGCTGCCAAAACTGCACCAGCGCATCATCGCCGCCGGCGGCACCATCCAGTTCAACAGCGAACCGGCGCTGGCCGAACTCGAC
>DASYLQ010000141.1:0-5203 GCA_036009485.1 Janthinobacterium sp. | reverse complement strand
ACGTCCTCGTTGCAGATCGGCATGATGATGGCGGTGCGCGCATCGGCGCCCAGCGGAAGGTTGCCGGCGCTGTTTTTCGACAGCATGTGTCGATCGCCGCGCAGCAGTACGAAGAAGCCCATCACGGCCGTGAAGCAGCCGGCCGAGACCCAGGCGAACAGCAGCGCGAACAAGGCGACCTGCAGCCACTGCAGCGCGTGATATGCATGGCCGGGCCGGGCCGACGAAAACACCACGGTCGCGAACAGCGTGGCCACGCCTATCATGGCCAGCAGCGCGCGGCGGCGGCGCCGGGCGGCGCGCTCCCATGGCGCCGCTGGCGTGACTAAAACATCGGACGCAGCGGCGGCGGGCGCCTTGCCCGCACCGGCCAGGCTGCGGAAAAAGCCGCGCCAGGGTTGCGCCACCATCGCGCCGCGGACGATAGGCGGCATGCCGGCGCGGCGCGGCTTGGCGCTCCCGGTCTCGTGCGTCGGGGCGCTCATTGGGGCGGGATGACGTTGGTCCATGTTTCGCTCACTGTGTCGTTGCCGTGTTGCAGAAAGGCGCGCAGCTCCAGGGGCAAGGCGCCGTCAAGTTGTTTCACCCGCAGGGTCATGCGCCAGCTGCCGTTGGCCTCGTTTCGATAGGCATTCTTTTCGGTGACCTGGCCATTCGCGCCGGCCGTGACGACGGCCGTGACGGCGGCGTCGGCCGCCAGCGCATCCAGCGCGGGGCCGGTAAAATCGACGACGTATTGCATCTCGCCGGCGGCCAGTTCGCCAAAGCCGTGGCCCAGGCGCGATTGCATGGCCCAGGCGCCGGGTGGACGTTTCTGCTGCTGGCCCTGCCAGCTCATACGGTAGGACAACTCCAGCGGCTGGCCGGGCGCCGGCAATGTCCCGGGCACCCAATACGCGACAATGTTGTCGTTGGTTTCGTCGGGCGTACTCAGCTGCACCAGTTCGACGCGGCCCGGCCCCCAGTCGCCCTGGGGCTCAATCCAGGCGCTCGGGCGCAATTCATAGCGCGCTTCGGTGTCTTCGTAGCTGGCGAAACTGCGGTCGCGCTGCATCAGGCCGAAGCCGCGCAGCGACTTCATTGCAAACGAAGTGGTCAGCGGCGGTCGCTTGGGATTGATCAGCGGACGCCACAACCACTCCCCTTCGCCGGTGGCGACCATCAAGCCGTCCGAGTCATGCACTTCCGGACGAAAGTCGGTGCGCGACGGCTGGTTTTCGCCAAACTGGTACATGCTGGTCAAGGGGGCGACGCCGAGGGTGGCGATGCCGCTGCGCAGGTAGAGCCGGGACGTCACGTCGATCACGGTGTCGCTGCCCGGCTTGACTTTGAAACGGTAGGCGCCGGTGGCCCGCGGCGATTCCATCAGCGCATAGATCGTCAGCGAAGTCGCATCGGCCTTGGGTTTTTCGATCCAGAATTCCGAGAAGCGCGGAAACTCTTCGCCCTTGCCGCCCACCGTATCGATGGCCAGGCCGCGCGCCGACAGGCCGTAGCGCTGGCCGGCGCCGACGGCGCGGAAATAACTGGCGCCCAGAAACACCGCCACCTCGTCCTTGTAGGCGGCATTGTTGATCGCGTAGTGGACGCGGAAACCGGCATAGCCGACGTCGCCCCAGGCTTGCGGCGACAGCTTGTTCTTGCCGTAGTCGAAACCGCTGCCGTCGAAAGCCAGGTGCCTGACCTTGCCTTGCGCGTCGATTTCATTGATGCGCACCGGGTCGGTCTGGAATTTCCCCAGGTGGAAAAACATCAGCTCAAAAGGCAGTTTTTCCTTGCGCCACAGCGCGTGCTCGGGCTTGAAGCGGATATCCCGGTACTGGTCGTAATTGAGCGCCTTTAAATCCGCCGGCAAGACCGACGCCCTGGCTTGATACGGTTGCGCGGCCAATTGCTGCGCCTTGGAACCGAGGTCGCCGAGGTCGAAGGCATGGGCCTGGCTGATGCCGGACAGCGCGGCGGCGGCGATGAGCAGCGCGCCCAGGGCGATCTTGGTCAAATGGTGGAGGCTATTTCCGGCGATTCGCATTCTTGGCGCCATAGGGCATTGGATAAACATGCCTTCACCATGGCAAAATTCGTGCCAATCAAAAAATCCCTTTCAAATCAAAGGCATAAAGAAAGCTCAAGAAAAAATTGGCGAAAAATGCGTCTTGCAGCCAGAAAAAATGTCGGGCAAGAGCGACAATGTTTAGCTAGCTCATCAGTAAATATATGATTTAAAAGGTTTTTTCTTGTCGCCAATTAGCGACAAGATGTTTCCATATGGCACATGTCATATCCGGCAGGCTTTGACTATTTCACCGCAATCTGTTGAGTGCCGTCCTCATCCCTGGCAAGCATGGCGGCAGTGGCGAATGTCCAGCCCTGCCCCCCGCGCATCAGCCAGGCGGCGCTTGCGCCTTCAGCATCGCATCGAATGCCTCTCCCGGCATCGGCCGGGCGAACAGATAACCCTGGCCGTAGTCGCAGCCGGCCGCCAGCAGCAGGTCGCGCTGTTCCGGCGTTTCCACGCCCTCGGCAATCACCTGCAAGCCGAGCTTGTGGGCCATGACGATGATCGCTTCCGACAGCGCCATGTCGCTCGACTCCGGCGCCAGGTTGCGCGTGAATGAGCGGTCAATCTTCAGGTAGTCGATGTCGAATTTTTTCAGGTAAGACAGCGAGGAATAACCGGTGCCGAAATCGTCCAGCGCGACCTGGATGCCGGCGTCGCGCAATTGCAGCAGCTTGTCGGTGACCGCAGTGCCGGCATCCAGCAGCAAGCCTTCGGTGATCTCGACCACGATGGCCTGTCCCTCCAGCCCCAGCTCTTGCAAGTGGACCAGCCAGCCGCGGTAGGCGTCGCCGTCGCGCTGGAATTCCAGCGGCGACTGGTTGACGCTGACCTGGAACTCGGCATGGTGCTCGCCGCGCCAGCGGCGTATCCACTGCGCCGCTTCGCGGAAGACCCATTCGCCGATATCGACGATGAGCCCGCTCGCTTCAGCCAGCGGGATGAATTCCTGCGGACTGACCAGGCCGCGCTGCGGGTGGTTCCAGCGGATCAGCGCCTCGGCCTTGTGGATGCGGCCGCTGCGCAAATGCACGATGGGCTGGAAATACACCGCCAGTTGCCGCCCTTTCAGCGCGCCGCGCAAGTCATTCGTCAGGCGCATCCGGTTCAGCGCCGCCACCTGCAGCGCCGGCGTGAAATAACTGAAGCGGTTGCGCCCGGCATCCTTGGCCGCATACATCGCCTGGTCGGCATGCTTCAGCAAATCGTCGATGCTGCCGGCGTCGTCCGGATACAGCGTGATGCCGATGCTGGCCGAGACGAAGGCTTGCTCCTCGCCCAGCGCGAACGGGGCGCGCAGACTGTCGATGATGGTTTGGGCGATCGCATCGATGCGCACCGCGGCGTCGAGGTCGGACAGGATCACGGTGAACTCGTCGCCGCCCAGGCGCGCCACCGTGTCGCTGGCCCGGACGCAGGCGCGGATGCGGCGGGCGGCCTCGACCAGCAAGACGTCGCCCTGGTGGTGGCCAAGCGTGTCGTTGACTTCCTTGAAGTGGTCGAGGTCGATGAACAGGATCGCCAGCCGGGTGCCGCCGCGCAGGCTTTTCGTCAATCCCTGTTCCAGGCGGTCCTGCAACATGCGCCGGTTGGGCAACTGTGTCAGGCTGTCGAAATTGGCTTGCTGCCAGATCAGCGCCTCCGCCTGTTTTTTTTCGGTGACGTCTTCGATCATGCACAGGTGGTGCGCATGGCTGTCCGCCGCGGCGGCGATGGCGCTGACCGACATGTCGAGCCAGACCACGCTGCCGTCCGGGCGCAGGATGCGCGGCGAACTCTTGAAGCCGCCGGTTTCGCCGGCGTTCAGGCGCGCCATCTGTTCCAGTTCGTGACGGACGTCGTCGGGATGGGTGATGTCGGTCCAGCTACTGGCCTTCATCGCCGCCAGGGTGCGTCCGCTGATTTCCAGGTAACGCGGATTGATGTCGCGGAACTGGCCGCTGACCGAGTCGATCAGGGCGATGCCCATCGGCGCCGCCTCGAACATGGTGCGAAAGCGCAGCTCGCCGGAGCGGATCCTGTCGCGGGCGCGGTTGCGTTCGCGCGCCAGCAGGCTGAAGTGCACGGCCGCGCCGCCGGCCAACAGCAGCGCGAACAGACCCAGCACGCGGTACAACCAGACCAGGTCGGCGGCCGGCTCGGCACGGTAGAGAAAATCCCTGAACGTTACATCCTTCGGCAACATCCCAAGGTCGGCATACACGGCGGCGATGTGGCGCCAGCGCTCCGGGTTCATATAGCCGATTTCCACCAGTACCGGCTGCACCAGCGGCACCATCTGGCGCGCTTCGTACAGCAAGTGCTGGCGGTCGTGGCGGCGGCTGTATTTGTTGAGGATCAGGTCGGCGATTTCTTCCTGGTGGCTCATCGCGTACAGCCAGCCGCGCATGCTGGCGGCGCGGAAGGCCTTGACGCGCGCCGGATGCGTGCGGATCTCCCGTTCGCTGGTAAACAGATTGTCGCCGTAAAAATCGATGCCGTCCGAACGCGGGCTATAGACGTCGTAGGCAAAGCCGAGCCGGTCCAGGTAATCCGGTTCGTTGGTGACGTAGGCCGACATCGCATCGACCTTGCCGCTGATCAAGTCGTCCGGATTGAAACTGTGCTCGACACCCAGCAGGCTGCGTTTGGCTATGCCCTCCTTTTTCAGATAGGCCAGCAATTCGGGCGGCAGGCCGAGTTCGTCGTTAGGCGAACCCAGCATGACCTTCTTGCCGACGAGATGGTGCAGGTCCGGCGTCGCGCCTTCATGCCGCGCCAGGATCACCGAGGGCGAATGCTGGAAGATCACCGCCAGCACGACCAGCGCTTTGCCGGCCTGGCGCTGGAGCAGCAGATCGCTGCTGCCGACGCCGTACTCGGCCTGGCCGTCCAGCACGCTGCGTTCCGGCGGACGGCCGGCGCCGCCTTCGACCAGCTTGACGTCGAGTCCGGCGTCGCGGTAATACCCTTGCTCGACCGCGGCATAATAACCGGCGAACTGGAACTGGTGGATATGCTTGAGTTGCAGGGTGACTTGCTCGAGCGCCCACGCCGGCAAGCTGGCGCACAGGAAGAATGCCAGGATGAAGTGAAGGCGGCGGCGGCGGGAAACGGGGCTTGCTGGCACAGGCGTATCCACGGGCAGCTTACATGGTTAAGGAAGCG
>DASYLQ010000140.1:0-5143 GCA_036009485.1 Janthinobacterium sp. | reverse complement strand
TGTCGCCAGCCTGGCCAGCGCCTACAACACCCTCAACGCCCAGCTGCAGACCTTGCAGGGCGGCGACCTCCAATCGGACACGGCCGTGAACCAGGCCAGCAGCCAGTTGACGCACATCCTGAAGACGGGCGGCAGCGGCTTCAATAGCGTGTCGGTGTCGGCGCTGGCGCAGGCCGGCATCACGCTCGATAGCAGCGGCAATATGCAGGTGGACAATACCAAACTGGCCAGCGCCATCGCCGCCGATCCGGCCGGCGTCGGCCAATTGTTTAGCAATGGCGGCAGCGGCATCGTCGACCAGATGGCCTCGGTGGCCGGCACGCTGAACGGGGCCAGCGGCATCGTCCAGACCGGGCTGACCACGGCCAACAACGATTTCAGCAAGCTGACCACCCAGAAAGCCACGCTGGCCACGGCCATGACGGCCCAGGCCAATGCGCTGGCCGCCCTGTACACCCAGCAAGAATCGGATGCCGCCGCGTCCTCCTCCTCGGGCGGGGTTTCTTCCTTGTTCGATTTGATGGCCTAAGTAGCCCCCGGGAATTTATTGTGAATGAATGGCGAACCTGAGCGGATGCGCCGCAAGGCGCCCGTTGCGACGCAGTGCGAGCACTGCTAGCGGCGGGCAACGCCGCGGCGCGCCGGACAGGGCAGTCAGACATCACAATAAATTATTGGGGGCTACTTAGGGCCGGCATTGTGGCCTCTGCCCGCCGCCAGGCTTGCAATCATCGCCACAATGCCCGATCATCCTGTGCTTGTCGCTTGACGCTACTTTTACTGGACTGGAGATCGGGATGTCGTTGATGAATTGGCAGTCGCGCTTGGGCAAGCGCATCGGGCTGGGCCTGGCGGGTATCGCCGCCGCCGTGGCGCTGGCGGCGCCGGCGCAGGCCCAGGAGGAAAAAGTCCTCAATATCTATAACTGGTCGGACTATATCGGCGACGATACGATCAAGAACTTTGAAAAAGAAACCGGCATCAAGGTGCGTTATGACGTCTTCGACAATAACGAAATCCTCAACGCCAAGCTGGTCGCCGGCAAGTCCGGCTACGATATCGTGGTCCCGACCGCGCAATGGGCGCGCCTGCAAATGGATGCCGGCCTGCTGCGCAAGCTCGACAAGAGCAAATTAAGCAACCTCGGCAATCTCGATCCGGCGATCCAGGCCAAGCTGGCCAAGCTCGATCCCAACAATGAACACCTGGCCGTCTGGTTGTGGGGCTATACCACGGTCGGCATCAACGTCGGCAAGGTCAAGGCCGCGCTGGGCGACTTGCCGATGCCGGACAATGCCTGGGACTTGATCTTCAACCCGAAATACGCGGCCAGGCTGAAGTCCTGCGGCGTGTCCTTCCTCGATTCGCCGTCCGAAGTGCTGCCGGCGGTCTTGCAATACCTGGGCAAGCCGGCGTATTCGAAAGCGCCGGCCGACTACCAGGAGGCGGCCAGGACGCTGCAGGCGATCCGTCCCTATGTCACCTTGTTCAGCTCGTCCGGCTACATCAACGACATGGCCAACGGCGCGGTGTGCGTGGCGCTGGGCTGGTCGGGCGACATCAATATCGCCCGCCAGCGCGCCCTCGACGCGAAGAACGGCAACAATATCCTGACCCTGGTGCCGAAGACTTCGGCGGCCCTGGTGTTCGATACGATGGCGATCCCGGTCGATGCGCCGCATCCGAACAACGCCCACCTGTTCATCAATTACATCCTGCGGCCGCAAGTGCACGCCGGCTTGACCAACAAGGTGTTTTATGCGAATCCGAACCCGGCCAGCCTGAAGTTCGTGCGCAAGGATATCGCCGAGAACAAGACCGTGTTCCTGCCGCCGCAAGACATGCAGCGCATGGCGGCGCCGGAAGCGGCCACGCCGGAAATCCGCCGCACGATTACGCGGATCTATACGCGATTCAAAACGGGAGTGTGATGCCAGGAGTGTGATGCCGGGAGTGGTGCGCTGGCCCTGAGCAGGGCGGGGGGATGGCGCGGAAGGCGGCCCAGGTCGTGGTCCGCATCCGCGCCATATCTGATTGGACCGGGGCGCTATTCGTGGTAGCGATCTTCCAGTTTTTTGCTGCTGCCGCGCATTTCGTCGATCAGTTCGTAACCTACGAATGCGGCCATGGCGACCAGGATGAACAGTGCAAACATATTGTTATCACCGCGTTTGGGCGGCGCCTCCTTGTAGTTGATACAATTCAACTTTAGCAGGCGCTTTTCTCTTTGCAAGCTGAACCGTGAAAAAATTGTTTTACTTCACCACAAGATCGTGCGCCATCACCGCCCTCAGGTAGACGCTGAAGGGATCGCCCGGCTCGCGCTGGGAAAACCACCAGGCGCCGGCCTTGCGGATGTCCCAATCCTGCACTTCACCGGCCAGCAATAAGGCGGCGACCTGGCCCAGGGTGGGTTGGTGGCCGACGATCAAGACCGACTCCTTGCCGCTCGGCCAGTTGGCCGCCTTCAACACGTCTTCCGGCTCGGCGCCCGGCGCCAGGTCCTTGTTGATCTTGAATTTGCGCCCCAGCGGCTCGGCGGTCTGCAGCGTGCGCAGGGCGGGGCTGACCAGCACGCGGCAATTCTCGGGCAGCTGGCTGGTCAGCCAGTCGGCCATGCGCCTGGCTTGTTTTTGTCCCTTGCCGGTCAGGGCGCGTTCCAGGTCCGGCTCGCCCGGTTCGGCTTCGGCGTGACGCCATAAAATGAGATCCATGCTTTTCTCCCTGTCGATGACGCGGTAAAACGGTAAAGGACGGTCTGGCGGATGGCGCTGTCTGTCTTGCGTTTATCCCTCAACCCGGGTGCTGGGCGTGCCGAGCAATTGCATCAGATAGTGCTGGGCGCTGAAGGCCGCCTGCTTGCCGCGCTGTTTGCGGCGCTGGTAATGGCCATCCGATTCCAGTTCCCAGGCATTCGTGTTGTCCTTCAAATACGGCGTCAGCCCCTCGGCGATGACGCGCCGCTTCAGCGTCCGGTCCAGCACCGGGAACGCCACTTCGACGCGGCGGAACAGGTTGCGGCTCATCCAGTCGGCGCTGGCCAGGTAGACATCGTGCGTCAAATCGTTGCGGAAATAATAGATGCGGCTGTGTTCCAGGAAGCGGCCGATGATCGAGCGCACCTTGATATTTTCCGACAATCCCGGCACGCCCGGCTTCAGCGTGCAGGCGCCGCGCACGATCAAGTCGATCTTGACGCCGTCGCCGGAAGCGGCATACAGCGCGCGGATCACCGATTCGTCCACGAGTGCGTTGATTTTAACGATAATCCGGCCGGGACGCCCCGCGCGCGCGATCTTCGCCTCGTTGCGGATAGCTTTCAGGATTTCGTTTTGCAGCGCGAACGGCGCCAGCCACAAGTGGTTCAGATTGTGCGGCTTGGTCAGGCCGGTCAGGTGGATGAAGACTTCGTTCACTTCCATCGCCAGTTCCTGGCGGCTGGTCAGCAGGCCGAAGTCGGTGTACAGCTTGGTGGTGGTCGGATGGTAGTTGCCGGTGCCCAGATGGGCGTAATAGCGCAGCATGCCTTCCTCGCGGCGGATCACCAGGGCCACCTTGGCGTGCGTCTTCAGGCCGACCACGCCGTACACCACCTGGGCGCCGGCCTGTTCCAGCTTGTCGGCCCAGTTGATGTTGGCTTCTTCGTCGAAGCGCGCCATCAGTTCGACGATGACGGTGACTTCCTTGCCCATGCGCGCCGCCGTGATCAGCGATTCCATCAAGTCCGAATTCATGCCGGTGCGGTAGATGGTTTGCTTGATCGCCACCACGGCAGGATCGAGCGCGGCGCTGCGCACGAAATCGATCACGGTCTGGAACGACTGATAAGGGTGGTGCAACAGGATGTCGTGCTTTTTCAGCGTGGCGAAGATGTCCGTGTTGACGGTTTTTTGCGGCAGGCCGGGGAAAAATGGCGGGAAACGCAGTTCCGGCTGCTTGACATGTTCGATCAGCTCGGTCAAGCGCACCAGGTTGACCGGACCGTTGACCGCGTACAGGCGGCTCTGGTCGAGGCAGAACTGGTCGAGCAGGAATTGCGACAGTTCCGCAGGGCAGTTTTTCGCCACTTCCAGCCGCACCGAGGTGCCGAACTGGCGTCCTACCAGCTCGCCCTTGAGGGCTTGGCGCAGGTTCTTGACTTCGTCCTCGTCGACCCACAGGTCGCTGTCGCGGGTGACGCGGAATTGTGAATATGCAATCACTTCGCGTCCGGCGAACAAGTCGGAGATATGCGCGTGGATGATCGATGAAAGCAGGCAGAACGAGACGCCGCCGCTTGCCGACAGCGACTCCGGCAAGCGGATGATGCGCGGCAGTACGCGCGGCGCCTTGACGATGGCGATCGCGGTGCCGCGGCCGAAAGCATCCTTGCCGGTCAGCGAGACGATGAAATTCAAGCTCTTGTTGATCACTTGCGGGAAGGGGTGGGCCGGATCGAGGCCGATCGGCGTCAGCAGCGGGCGCACCTCGCGCTCGAAATAATCCTTGACCCAGGCCCGCTGCGCCTCGTTGCGCCCGTTGTGGCGCACCAGATGGACGCCGCTGGCTTCCAGTTGCGGCAAGACCTCGCTATTTAATATTTCGTACTGGTGCTTGACCAGCGAGTGGCATTCATTGCTGATGCGCTCCAGCGTGGCGACCAGGGCCGGGTGCTCGGACAAGGCACCGTCGACGCTGCCGGCGGCCAGCAGGCTGGCGACGCGCACTTCAAAGAACTCGTCCAGGTTGCTGCTGACGATGCACAGATAGCGCAGCCGCTCCAGCAAGGGGATGCCGGTGTCTTCCGCCTGCGCCATCACGCGCCGGTTGAAAGCGAGCTGGGACAGTTCGCGGTCGAGCAGGGTGCCGGCTTTATTGACGTCGTGATAAAGGTCAGGTTTCATGTGCTTTTATTCTTTGCCGGGGAATCATTCTAGCCCGTATTGGCGACAATTCAGTGTAATTGCGAAATGTGACAAGTCGGTGACTTCGCCTTGCCGCCAGCGCCAAAGCAGGCTGCGAATTGTGACAAGGCGCTGTAATATACGCCCACGCCGGGCTGCGCCCCAGAGGCAAGCCCCGGTAATAAAGAGGGAAATTGCGATTTTTAAACGATGTCATAAACCTGTCATATTTGAGCGTTAGACTGCGCAGCATCGACGGG
>DASYLQ010000139.1:0-8240 GCA_036009485.1 Janthinobacterium sp. | reverse complement strand
GTCCGCGCTCACCGGGCATCGCCAGCCGCTGCCGCCTCCCTACTGGAACAGGCTCTTAGATGCCGCCGATGCAGATGTACTTCATGACCAGATAATCTTCGATGCCGTAGCGGGAACCTTCGCGGCCCAGGCCGGATTGCTTGATGCCGCCGAAGGGCGCCGCTTCATTGGAAATCAAGCCGGTATTGACGCCGACCATGCCGCTTTCCAGGCCTTCGGCGACGCGCCAGATGCGGCCGATGTCGCGCGAATAAAAGTAGGCGGCCAGGCCGAATTCGGTATTGTTGGCCAGTTCGAGCGCTTCTTCATCGGTCTTGAAGCGGAACAGCGGGGCCAGCGGGCCGAAGGTTTCTTCCCTGGCGACCTGCATGTCCGACCTCACGTCGGCGATCACGGTCGGCTCGAAAAAGCTGTGGCCCAAGCCATGCCGCTTGCCGCCGGCCAGCAGGCGGCCGCCCTTGGCCAGCGCATCGGCGACATGTTCCTCGACCTTCCTGACCGCCATTTCCCCGATCAGCGGGCCTTGCGTGACACCGGCTTCCAGGCCGTTGCCGACTTTCAGCTTGCCGACCGCGGCGACCAGCCTGGCGGCGAAGGCGTCGTAGATGCCGTCCTGGACGTAGATGCGGTTGGCGCAGACGCAAGTCTGGCCGGCGTTGCGGTATTTCGACGCCATCGCACCCTCGACGGCGGCGTCCAGGTCGGCATCGTCGAAGACAATGAAGGGCGCGTTGCCGCCCAGTTCCAGCGACAGCTTCTTGATGGTCGGCGCGCATTGCTGCATCAGCAGGCGGCCCACCGCGGTCGAACCGGTGAAGCTCAGTTTGCGCACGGTGGGGTTGCCGGTCATTTCGGCGCCTATCTCTTTCGGCATGCCGGTGACGACGCTGAAGATCCCGGCCGGCACGCCGGCGCGCTCGGCCAGCGCGGCCAGCGCCAGCGCGGAAAACGGCGTCGCTTCGGCCGGCTTCAAGACCATCGGGCAACCGGCCGCCAGCGCCGGCCCGGCCTTGCGGGTGATCATCGCGGACGGAAAATTCCACGGCGTGATCGCGGCGCAGACGCCGATCGGCTCCTTCGTCACGACCATGCGCCGGTCCGGCCACGGCGATTGCAGGGTGTCGCCGTCGACGCGCTTGGCTTGCTCGGCATACCATTCGATGAACGAGGCGCCGAAGGCGATTTCGCCTTTGGCTTCGGCCAGCGGCTTGCCCTGTTCGGCGGTCATGATCAGCGCCAGGTCGTCGCCGTTGGCGACGATCAGGTCGAACCATTTGCGCAGCACGATGCTGCGCTCCTTGGCGGATTTCTTGCGCCAGGCCGGCCAGGCGGCCGCCGCGGCGGCGATGGCGCGGCGGGTCTCGGCCGCGCCCATCAGCGGCGCCGTGCCGAGTTGCTCGCCGGTAGCGGGATTGACGACGGCGAAAGCCTGGCCATCGTCGGCATCGGCCCAGACGCCGTTCAGGTAAGCCTGCTGGCGCAGCAGGCTGGGATCTTTTAATTGCAGCATAATTTAATCCACCCTCATCTTCGACAACTTCGGATCCGGCTTGGGAAACGCCAGGCGCATGTCGTTCAGCGTTTCCAGCAGCAGCGAGGCGACCACCAGGTTGCGCTGGGTTTTGGAATTGGCCGGCACCACATACCACGGCGCGTGGTCGGCGTCGGTTTCGCGGATCGCCATTTCATAGGCGCCCTGGTAATCGTCCCAGCGCTTGCGCTGGGCGACATCGTTGGGGTCGAACTTCCACTGCTTGTCCGGATCGTCGAGCCGCTCCTGCAGCCGTTCGCGCTGCTCTTCCTTTGAAATATGCAGGAAGACCTTGACGATGACGGTGCCGGTCTCGCTCAGCATGCGCTCGAAGTCGCGGATCTGGGCATAGCGGCGCTCGCATTCCTTCTCGTCGATCATCTCTTGCACGCGCGTGAACAGCACATCCTCGTAGTGGCTGCGGTTGAAGATCGCGATCTCGCCGCGTACCGGCACATGCTGGTGCACCCGCCACAGGTAATCGTGGGCCAGTTCGACGTCGGTGGGTTGCTTGAAGGCCACCGCGCGTATGCCCATCGGATTGATATTGCTGAACATCGCCTTCACCGTGCCGTCCTTGCCGCCCGTGTCCATGCCCTGCAAGACCAGCAGCACCTTGCGCTTGCGCTCCGCGTACAGCATGCTCTGGCAGACTTCGATCTGGCGCGTCAGCGCCAGCGTCTCTTCGCGGTCGAGCGCCTTGCATTCGGCCTTGTTCAAGCCCTTGCCGCCGGCCTTGACGGCGGCGCCCAGCAGGATGCGGCCGGCGCCGTCCTCGTCCAGCTTCTGGTGCTTATCGGCCCGAAACAGTTCGCGTGCTTCTTTCATTTTTTCTTCTTGGGTGAAGTTGAAACGTCAGCGTAGCAGATTACCCCCGCCACGCGTCGCCCGCCATGATGCCCTTCATGCGCTCGACGAAGGCGCGGGCGCGCGTCGTCACGGCGGCGTAGTCGCCGTTGGCGGCCGGGCCGGTCAGGCTGCTGCCGATGCCGACCGCCAGCGCGCCGTTGGCGAACCAGTCGGCCAGGTTGTCGACGCTGACGCCGCCGGTCGGCATCAGCGGCGCCTGCGGCAGCGGCGCCTTGAGCGCCTTGATGTAGGCCGGGCCGAAAATCTCGGCCGGGAAGATCTTGATGATGTCGGCGCCCGCTTCCAGCGCCGTGACGATCTCGGTTGGCGACATCACGCCCGGCATCGCCAATACCTGGTAACGGTTGCAGACGCGGATGGTGTCGACGTTGACGCCGGGGGAAATGATGAACTGGGCGCCGGCCAGGATCGCCAGGCGCGCCGTTTCCGGATCCAGCACGGTACCGGCGCCCAGCATCACGCCGGGGCCGTGGCGCTGGCGCAGCGTCTTGATCACGTCCAGCGTGCCCGGCGTCGTGAACGCCACTTCCAGTGCGTCGATGCCGCCGGCGATGCAGGCTTCGGCCGTCTGCAGCGCCGCCTCGGGATCGCCGGCGCGCACGATGGCGACCATGCGCCGCTCCAGGATGCCCTGGAAGATAGTATGTTTCAACATGAGTGATCCTTATCGGGTGGCGATGACGGTGGCGACGGCGGCCGGCGGGGCCGCGCCGAAGCGCACCTCCGGCAAGCCGCGCAC
Source organism: Janthinobacterium sp. (assembly GCA_036009485.1). GTDB lineage: Bacteria > Pseudomonadota > Gammaproteobacteria > Burkholderiales > Burkholderiaceae_D > Janthinobacterium. Next base: position 5,100 of record DASYLQ010000139.1, on the reverse strand, counting down.
GCCGTCCAGCCGGGTGTGGAAAAGGCCGCCGGCCAGCGGTTCCCCGGCCAGCATGTCCGGCGACAGCGACTCTTGCGCCGTCGTCACGAACAAATCGTTCAAGTCCGCGCCGCCGAGGCAGATGCAGCTCGGCTGCGACACCGGCAGGTGCAGCATGCACTCGGCCTGGCCGGCCGGGGTGTAGCGCACCACGCGCGCAGCACCCCACTGCGCATTCCACAGGTGGCCGTCGGCGTCGACGGTGGATCCGTCCGGCGAGGCCTGGCCGCCGGCCAGGTCGGTGAAGACGCTGATGGCCGAGGCGTCGCCGCTGGCGTAAGCGTCCCAGCGGTAGATCGTCTTGACCACCGAATCGCAGAAATACATGGCGCCGCCGTCGGGGCTGAAGCAGATGCTGTTGGAGATGGCGACCTTCGGCAGCGGCAGGCGCTCCAGCGTCAAGTCGTGGTTCAGGCGGTAAAAGCTGCCGATCGCCTGGCGCCTGGGCGCTTCGTCCAGGGTGCCGAAGACGAAGCGTCCCTGGCGGTCGCAACGGCCGTCGTTGATGCGCGTCGTCGGCAAGTCCGCCTCGACGTCGCAGATCGGCAGCAAGACCCTGGTCTGTAAGTTGAAAAATGCCAGGCCCGATTCGAGTCCCAGCAACAGGACGTTTTCATCGGCCGTCAGCGCAAAACAGCATAGCCGTTCCGGCATCGTCCATTCGCCATGCGCGCCGCTGCCGGGATGGCAGGCGTGCAGGCGCGCGGCGTGGATGTCGGTCCAGTAAACCTGCTGGCTGCGCTCGCACCACAGCACGCCCTCGCCCAGCGAGTTCTGGCCGTCGTGCAGCAAATCGAGTTCGCTCTGGTCCATGCAGGCTTTCATATCGGTGCGGGTCGGTGCCATGTCAATGCGATTCGCGCGGCACGGCGGAGCCGCGGCAGCCGACCAGGAAGTCGAGGTCGACGCCTTCGTCGGCCTGTAGCACGTGCTTGATGTACATGGACTGGTAGCCGCCCTGCATTTCCGCTTCCGCGGCCTTCCATTCGGCGCGGCGGCGCTCCAGTTCCGCCTCGCCGACGTCGAGGTGCAGGCGGCGGCCATGCACGTCGAGTTCGATCATGTCGCCGTCGCGCACCAGCGCCAGCGGCCCGCCCATCGCCGCTTCCGGCGCCACGTGCAAGACCACGGTGCCGTAGGCGGTGCCGCTCATGCGCGCGTCCGAGATGCGCACCATGTCCTTGACGCCCTGCTCCAGCAGCTTTTTCGGCAAGCCCATATTGCCCACTTCCGCCATGCCGGGATAGCCTTTCGGGCCGCAATTCTGCAGCACCATGATGCTGTCGGCGTCGATCTCGAGTTGCGGATCGTCGATGCGCTTTTTATAATGTTCGATGCTGCTGAAGACCACGGCCTTGCCGCGGTGCTGCATCAGCGCCGGCGTCGCCGCCGACGGCTTGATGATGGCGCCGCGCGGCGACAGGTTGCCGCGCAAGACGGCGATGCCGCCCTCTTCCTTGAACGGCGATGCCAGCGGGTGGATCACGTCGGTATTGTAGTTTTCGGCGGCGGCCACGTTGACCGCCATCGTCGCGCCGGTCACCGTCAGCGCATCGCCATGCAGCTTGCCCAGCAAATCCTTGAGAATCACCGGCAAGCCGCCGGCGTAATAAAAATCCTCCATCAGGTATCGGCCGGAGGGCATCAGGTTCAGCAGGCAGGGAATGTCGCGGCCCAGGCGGTCCCAGTCGGCCAGCGACATGTCGACGCCGATGCGGCGGGCGATGGCGATCAGGTGCACCACGGCGTTGGTCGAACCGCCGATGGCGCCGTTGACCATGATGGCGTTTTCGAACGCCGCGCGGGTCAGCACTTTCGACAGCGTCAAGTCTTCGCGCACCATGTCGACGATGCGGCGCCCGCTCAGCTGGCCCTGCAGCTTGCGGCGCGCGTCGACGGCGGGAATCGCCGCATTGCCCGGCAAGGCGACGCCGAGCGCCTCGACCATGCTGGCCATCGTCGAGGCGGTGCCCATGGTCATGCAATGGCCGGTCGAGCGCGACATGCAGGATTCGGCTTCCTTGAACTGGCGCAGCGTCATGGTGCCGGCGCGGACTTCTTCGGAAAACTTCCAGACGTCGGTGCCGGAGCCGATCGGCTTGCCGCGGTAATTTCCGTTCAGCATGGGGCCGCCGGACAGCACGATGCTCGGCAAGTCGACGCTGGCGGCGCCCATCAGCAGCGCCGGCGTGGTCTTGTCGCAGCCGGCCAGCAGCACCACGCCGTCGATGGGATTGGCGCGTATCGATTCCTCGACATCCATCGAGGCCAGGTTACGGAACAGCATGGCGGTCGGGCGCAAATTCGATTCTCCCAGCGACATCACAGGGAATTCGACCGGCAAGCCGCCCGCTTCGAGGATGCCGCGCCTGACGTGTTCGGCCAGTTCGCGGAAATGGCCATTGCAGGGGGTCAGGTCGGACCAGGTATTGCAGATGCCGATCACCGGCCGGCCGTCGAAGGCGTCGTCGGGATAACCCTGGTTTTTCATCCAGCTGCGGTGGATGAAGGCGTCCTTGTCGCCGCCGCCGAACCAGGCTTGCGAACGCAACGGACGCTTGGGGTTTTTTTCTTCGCTCATATCGTTTCTGTCTTTGTATTTGTATCTATATTGGTGGAAATCAGGCCGCGCGCGCGCGCGATGACCAGGGCGCCGTAACCGGCCAGGTCGGCTTGCTGTTCGTCGCTGACGACAAAACGCTGGCCGTAAAAGAAGCCGTTTTCCTGGATCAGCAGGGCCAGCGCCTGGCGCAGCATGGTCTTGCCGGTGATGACGATCGGCGTGTCCGGGCGCATGCGGATGGCGCAGCTGTTTTTCAGCGCCAGCAAGTCGCCGCTGAGCACCGCGCCGAGCAGGAAGTTGGCGCGTTCGTTGCGCTCGGTGCCGGCAAACTGGGCCAGTGTGCGCACGCTGAAGCAAGCCCGCGCCAGGCCGGTCTGCTGGGCCGCGGCGGCGCCGGCCAGCACCATGGCCGGCACCAGTTCCTCGGCGAAGCCGGCGCCCAGCGACTGGCTGATCAAGGTATGCCGGGTGATCGCCTGCAGCAGTTCGCCGGCCAGGGTGGTGGCGCAGCCGACGATCTGGCGCTTGTCGTCGACGCTGACCAGCTTGGTGTGCGAGCCGGGCATGATCAGGGTCGCGTGACCGTTCAGCTGCAGCCGTTCGAGCAGGCCGATGACTTCGGTTTCCTCGCCGCGCATCATGTCCATCGCCTCGAAATTGTGCAGGCCGATCTGGTCGACCTGGTTGCGCACGCCGGGAATGAACCACAGCGGCTGGGCAAAGACTTCCGGCATGGCGGCGCGCACCATGCCGGCCGCCAATTGCTCGAGGCCGGCCGGCGCCGGCAGGTGCGGCACTTCCAGCAAGCCCATGGCCGAAGTGATCATGCCGGAAGCCAGCGCCAGCGCCACCTCGGCCGCGCCCACGCCGCCCTGGGCCAGGGCGGCGGCGATGGTCTCGCTCACCGCCTGCTTGAGCGCGTTATTGTTGCCGTTGATCGCGGTATCGCGCACGCCGACCTCGGCCTGGGCCTTGGAAACCAGCCGGCCGTCGGACCACAGCGAAGTGCGCGTATTCGTGGTCCCGGCATCGATGGTGACGATATGCATGTCTTTAGCGATCAGGAATGCGGGGAAACCTCATGGTAAGGGGGCGACTAATATCTTACCAATCAATTATTCGGGGTTTCCGATATCGATTCCGATATGGCATTCTGCTATGATTTAGGACATGGACAATCCCAATCCAAACTGGTTCCTGCGCGCCCGCTTGAAGACGCGGCAATTGCTGTTGCTGATCGCCCTCGATGAGCAGCGCAATATCCATCGCGCCGCCGAGCAATTGCACATGACGCAGCCGGCGGCGTCGAAACAGTTGAAGGATCTCGAAGACATGCTCGAAGTCGCGCTGTTCGAGCGCCTGCCGCGCGGCATGCAGCCGACCATCTATGGCGAAACCATGATCCGCCACGCGCGCATGGCGCTGACCAGCCTGTCGCTGGCGCACGAGGATATCGTCGCGCTGAAGGCCGGTCTGTCGGGCCAGGTCGAAGTCGGCGTCATCATGACGCCCAGCATGGCCTTGCTGCCGCGGGCGATTTCCCGCGTCAAGCAGCAGGCGCCGCAATTGCGCATCGGCGTGCAGGTCGAGACCAGCAATATCTTGCTGGAACGGCTGCGCCGCGGCGTGCTGGATTTCATGGTCGGCCGCATCCTCGAGGAAGAACCCGATCCCGACCTGCAATACGAGGAATTGTCGGAAGAACCGGTGTGCGCCGTGGCCCGCGTCGGCCATCCGCTGGTGGCGGCCAAGGACCTGCAATTGCAGGATATCGCCGGTGCCGCCTGGATCTTGCCGCCGCAAGGCAGCGTGCTGCGCTACCGCTGCGACCTGATGTTCCGCCGCGCCGGCCTGGCGCCGCCCAGCAATGTGGTCGACACCACCGCGCTGCTGCTGATCATCTCGCTGCTGCAGCAGACCGATAACCTGCATGTGATGCCGGTCGATGTCGCGCGTTATTATGTGTCGCTGAACATCCTCAGCATCGTGCCGATCGAATTGCCGTGCAAGATGGATGCTTTCGGCATCATCACGCGCCGCAGCCGCCTGCTGTCGCCCGGGGCTACTGTGTTGCTGACAGCGATACGCGAAGCGGCGCGCGAAATTTACTGACGCCGCCAACATCTCGGCTGTCGTAGCCGGCTCGCAAGCGTAGCGGCCTTGCGGTAAGTCAAGCCAGTTTCCCTCCAGCATGCTGTCGTCTCGATCAACGGACAGGGCACCTCGAAAAACCGTCGCGAGCAAGCCCGATTCCTGAAAAAACTCTTTATCGAGGCCATACGGTTCTGGGAACCCGAATATGGGCGAGTTACATCGTTTGCTTTGTATCGCGCGCTTGCCATCGACTCACCGGTACATATCGGCTGGCTCACCTACCTCGGCGATCCGCGCGCATTGGCGCTGCGTAACGGCCCTACGCTGGCCGGCGTCATCGTCGCCCCCCTGGATTCGCGCGGCACGCTGATCTCGCTGAACGACAACATCATCTCGCCCGGCGA
>DASYLQ010000138.1:0-3310 GCA_036009485.1 Janthinobacterium sp. | reverse complement strand
TCGTACCGCTTGATCAGTGCCGCGACCTTCTTTTTCAATTCAAAGGTCTTGGTACTGCTGAGGAAGTCGTTCAATTCCCTGGTCGAGTCCTGGAACGAGAGCTGGATGTGATCCAGGCCCGCCTGCTTCAGCGCGGCGATGCGCGTCTCGTTCAAGCCGATGCCGGAGGTGATCAGGTTGGTGTAGAAGCCGAGCCGGTGCGCCTCCGCGACCAATTCTTCCAGGTCGTCGCGCATCAGCGGTTCGCCGCCGGAAAAACCCAGTTGCACCGCGCCCAGCACCCTCGCCTCGCGCATCACGGCGATCCACTCGGCGGTCGTCAACTCGTTTTGGACCGCGGCGTAATTCACCGGGTTGTAGCAGAAAGCGCAATGCAGCGGACAGCGATAGGTCAGCTCCGCCAGCAGCCAGTACGGCGGCGCCACGGCCGGCCTGGCGGCAGCGGCAGCGGAACCGGCCAAGGGAAAATCGGCCATGTCAGACGATCCAGTTCTGCGCGTAGGCGTGCGCCAGCATGTCTTGTATATCCGCGCGCAAGCCGCTGGCCTTGAATTTGGCTTCCAGCGTGGCGACGATCTGGTCGACCGTGTTCACGCCGTCGCAGCACTGGAGGATTTCGGCGGCGCTGCCGTTCAGGCGCACCATGCCTTCCGGGTATAGCAGCACATGGCATTGCTGCGCCTCTTCCCACTGCATGCGGAAACGCCGGTTCAGGGCCGGCGCGGCGGGAAATGTCGGTTCGCTCATTGCGGATACGCTTTCTCGATGGCGTCCAGCATGGCCCACAGGATGTCCAGCTTGAACTTGAGGATTTGCAGCGCCCGCTCCTGCTGCGCGCGCGTGGTGAAATAGGCTAGCGTGACGGACAAGCCATGGTCGACGTCGCGCTGGGCCAGCGGAATGCGGCTGCGGAAATAGCTCAGGCCGGCCGCTTCGATCCATGGATAGTGTTGCGGCCAGCTGGCCAGGCGGTCCTTGTGAATTTGCGGCGCGAACATCTCCGTCAGCGACGAACAGACCGCTTCCTGCCACGGCGAGCGGCGGGCGAAATCGACATAGGCGTCGCAGGCGAACTTCACCGCCGGGGCGACATGCTTCAGCGACCAGAGCTCGTCGCGGCCGATGCCGGCCGCTTCGCCGAGGCGGGTCCAGGCTTCCATGCCGCCTTCGGCGTCGCCCTGGTAATCGTCGTAGCCGTCATGGTCGAGGATGCGGTTGATCCATTTGCGCCGGGTCTCGCGGTCGTCGCAATTCGACAGGATGGCGGCATCCTTTTTCGGGATGATGTATTGATAATAAAAGCGGTTGCTGACCCAGCCGCGCACCTGGGCCGGCGTACACAGGCCGCTGTTCAGGCGCACGTTGAAGGGATGGTGGATGTGGTAGGCCTTGCCCATTTCGCGCAGCCGCTGTTCGAATTCGGTCCGGCTCCAGGCCGGCAGCGCGCTGTCAGTCACAGTGGTGTCAGTCATAGTTCAAGCTCCATTCCGTCGTAGGCCACCTCGATGCCGTGCCGCGCCAGCAGCGCGCGCTCATCCGAGTCTTCGCGCAGGATCGGGTTGCTGTTGTTGATGTGGATGAGTATCTTGCGCCGCGCCGGCATGCGCTCCAGCACGTCGATCATGCCGCCGGGGCCGGACTGCGGCAGATGGCCCATCGCCGACGCCGGCTTTTTCGACAGGCCCAGCGTGATCATCTCGTCCTCGGTCCAGAAGGTGCCGTCGACCAGCAAGACGTCGGCGCCGGCCATGGCCGCCTCGACCTCCGGCGTCAGCACGCCCAGGCCGGGCGCGTAAAACACCTTGCCGCCGGCGCTGCCGATGCCCAGGCCGATATTGTCGCCGGGGTGGGGATCGTTGCGATGCGGCGAATACGGCGGCGCCTTGCTCGACAGCGTGACCGCGGTAAACCTCGTGTGTTCCAGCGGGGCGATGGAAAACGGCTGGCCGTCCGGCCGCACCGCGTTGCGGACCACGCCGCAATAGTGGCCCAGCACCTGCGTCAGCGGCAAGCCGGTGGACAGGTCGGCGAACACTTGCTCGGTGGCGTACAGCGGCAAGGGGGAGGAACGCTCGCGCAGCATCAGCAAGCCGGTCACATGGTCGATTTGCGCATCCATCAGCAGCACGGCGGCTATGCCGCTGTCGCGGATGGCGCGGGCCGGCTGCAGCGCCGGCGCGGCGCGGATCTGGCCCAGCACGTCGGGCGAGGCATTGATCAACACCCAGTCCTGGCCGTTTTCGCTGACCGCGATCGAGGATTGGGTGCGCGCCGTGGCCCGGATGCTACCGTCGCGCAAGCCTTTGCAGTTAAAACAGTTGCAGTTCCATTGGGGAAAGCCGCCGCCGGCGGCAGAACCCAGAATTCGTATCTTCAAACGCCGCGCTCCTTAAAAGCTTAGGCCGGCGTCAAGAAGCGCCGGCCATTTTCATCAGCGGTTAGCGATGTACATCGTGATTTCAAAACCTAAACGAATATCTACTGCTTGTGGTTTTTCCCAAGTCATGATAATGCTCCTTGCGGTTGATTAGTCGAAGTCAAAAGCGTCCAGCCGGAAATCGGCTGAACCAGGCTGATTATGCCTTTTTTATTATTTTTATGCTTGCCGGGCGAGCGGACCCGTCCGGCGCCAACATTTAACTCAAGGACATCATGGTTTACGAACTCAGGATTTACCACTGCGCGCCGGGCCGCCTGCCGGCGCTGAACGAGCGCTTCCAGAACGTCACCCTGCCCCTGTGGGACAAGCACGGCATCGAACAGGCCGGCTTTTTCACCACCCTGATCGGCCCCAGCAACCAAACCCTGACCTATCTGTTGAAATGGGAAAGCTTGACCGAACGCGAGCGCAAATGGAACGCCTTCATGAGCGACCCGGACTGGCTGGCCAAACGCGCCGCATCGGAAGCGACGTCCATCATCGTCGAACGCATCGAAAGCTCCTTCCTCAGCCCGACCGCGTATTCGGCGCTGCGTTAAGGGCACCTCGTCATACACAAGTGCCGGCTTCGCTGCTGGCCCTTGGTTTTCCAAGCGTCTTGGCCACGATTTGAATTTCTTTCAGGCCAAGCCAAATGGTCTTGACGCCGGGTTCGCCGCACTGCGGATGTGTCCCCACAGGTAACGCCCAACTGAACAACACGCGCGTTCTTGGATCTCGCCCACCTGATTGCCTCTCGGAGTAGCGTAGCAGCTACACCACGAGCGCGACTTTCCGGTGCGGCCCACATTTGGAAAACGTTTACTACTGAAGAGTTCGTGTCATCAACCCTCGCCCAAACCAAGCCAAGCACCGCGCCTGCGAGTTCGG
>DASYLQ010000137.1:0-2184 GCA_036009485.1 Janthinobacterium sp. | reverse complement strand
GGCGCGGCGTCCGCCGCCGCTTTTTCAAAATTTTCTTGCAGGGCCGCTTCGAGCGCCTCCATTTCGAGGCCGCCGCCCTGCATTTCGCTGATTTGCTGCAAAGGCGGCAGCTGGGACAGCGAATTCAAGCCCAGGTCATCCAGAAACTGCCTGGTCGTCGCCAGCAGCGCCGGCCGTCCGACCACATCGCGGTAGCCGATCGCATCGACCCAGCCGCGGTCCTCCAGCATCTTGATCGTCTGAGAATTCACGGCGACGCCGCGGATTTCCTCGATGTCGCCGCGCGTCACCGGCTGGCGGTAGGCGATGATGGCCAGCGTTTCCAGCGTCGCACGCGAATATTTGGGCGGCTTTTCCGGATTCAACCGCTCCAGGTAAGGCTTCATTTCCGGCCGGCTCTGGAAGCGCCATCCGGTCGACAAGCTGACCACTTCGACACCCTTGCCGCTCCAATCCGTCCTCAATTCTTCCAGCAATTGCCTGATGGTGTCGGCGCCCACGCCCACACCCATAGTCCGGCCATTGTCGTCGACATCGACGAACAGCTTTTTCAGGCTGTTGATCGACAATGGCTCGCGCGCGCATAGCAAAGCGGTTTCGAGGACTGCTTTCGCCTCAACTGTATCCATAGACTATCTGTGCGGATGTATGCAATCGGTATGCAAAGAAAGAAATCAAAACAATCGCCATCGACGGCGCAGAGGGACAGACATGAATCTGGCCCTGACTGAAGTATCCGTTGAAGCTGTTTTCCGGCGCCCTGGCCGATGCGCGCAAGGCGGGAGTAGTACAGATGGCGGGAAAAGTGTCCTGTCATCCACGGCCCTGAGTGACTCATCAGTGACTAGCCGTTGATTTCATTGAAACGTGGCTGACTGCCTTTAAGGCCAAAGTCCGTGCGCCTGCATCAATCCTTGAGCAATGCCTACGCGACGCCGTTTCATCCAACGACGCCAATTGTACCCGATAAAACCCGGAGCGGCGCAAAAACGCCAATCCGGTATGTAACAGTTATGTGTCTGGGGAACCAAGAGCAGTGATTCAGGCGCCCGCCAGCTGCTCGCCGAGGATGGCGGAGACGCCGACGAAGGCCGGGTATTCGGCCGTGACGACAAAGGTCGGCACTTGCGCCAGGTAGGCGGCGAAACGGCCTTTTTGCTCGAAGCGGGCGCGGAAACCGGAGCGGTCGAAATGCTCGCCCAGGCGCGGCACGATGCCGCCGCCGATATAGATGCCGCCCAGCGCGCCCAAAGTAACGGCAACGTTGCCGGCAACGGTGCCGAGCATGCAACAAAACGCTTCGATGACGGCGGCGCACAGCGGCGATTCGCCGGCCAGCGCGCGGCGCGTGATTTCCGGCGCGGCGATGGCTTCGGCCGGCATGCCGGCGCGTTGCGCCAGGGCGCGGTAAATCAGCTCGATGCCGGCGCCGGACAGCAGGCGTTCGGCCGAGACGTGATCGAATTCTTTCCAGGCGAATTGCAGGATCGCGACTTCGGTTTCGTCGGCCGGCGAAAAACTGACGTGGCCGCCCTCGCTGCGCAGCGCGATCCAGCGTTCGCCGGAGGGTATCAAGCCCGAGACGCCGAGGCCGGTGCCGGCGCCAATCAAACCCAGCGGGCAATGGCTGCGCGCCGTGCCGCCGCCGACCTGGTGTTTTTGCTCACCCGACAACAGCGGCAGCGAACGCGCCAGCGCCGTGAAGTCATTCACCACGAGAAAAGTATCGAAGCCGCATTCGATGCGCACCGCCTCGATCGAGAACGCCCATTGGTGGTTGGTCATGCGCAGGAAGTCGCCCTCGACCGGGTTGGCAATGGCCACGGCGGCGTGGCGCACCTTGCCCAGGCCGGCCGTCGTCACCGCCGCAGACGCCAGATAGGCAAGGATGGCGGCGTCCAGGTTGGCGTACTCGGCGCAGGCCAGGACGGCGATATGCGCTATCCGTCCCGGCGCGGTTTCCAGCGCGAAGCGCGCATTGGTGCCGCCTACATCGGCCAGCAAACGCGGGCCATCGGCGAATTCGGACAGGGACGCTTGCGCTGCGGAAGAGGACTGGACGCTCATGATGGCGAAAAATAAGTTGGGAGCCAAGCTTAATGGATATTTAGAAGGCAATGCAAGCCATGTTTGTAATTTTATTACATAAAAAGGCTATTCCTATCACGAACAAGCCCCCACGAC
>DASYLQ010000136.1:0-6229 GCA_036009485.1 Janthinobacterium sp. | reverse complement strand
CGGTGGCGCGCGGCCGCCTGGTGGTCGCCGCGGCGCTCGGCTACACGCTCGGCACGCCGCCCGACTTCGGCTTGCCGCCGCCGCAGGCCGGTGCGGCGCGGCCGGAGTGGATGCCGGCTGAAGCCTATGCCGTCTACTTCCACGGCACCGCGCGCGACGCCAAGAAATGGGCGCCGCAAAACTGGATCGCGCTGGGCCGGCAACTGGCGCCCATGCCCATCTTGCTGCCCTGGGGTTCGGCCAGGGAAAAGAGCGAGGCCGAAGCGCTCGCCGCCAGCCTGCCGAATGCGCGCGTGCTGCCCAAGCTGGCGCTGGACGACGCCGTCGAACTGGCGCGCCACGCGGCGCTGGCCATCGGCGTCGACACCGGCCTGACGCATATCGCGGCGGCTTTCGTGCGGCCGACGGTGGAGATTTACGCCGACTCGCCACGCTGGAAAACCGAGGGCAACTGGTCGCCCAGGATCATCAACCTGGGCGACCGCGGCGCGCCGCCCGGCGTCGACGAAGTGGCCGCCGCGGCGGCGAGCTTATTGGCATAACTTACTGGCGTAACTTGTTGGCTTCATTACTGCCCTGATACTGGCTTGATCATGCGTCTTCTTTATTCATTGATGTGGCGGCTGGCCCTGCCGCTGGTGCTGTTGCGGCTATGGTTGCGCGGCCGCCAGGAACCCGGCTACCGCCGCCACTGGGGCGAGCGGCTCGGCTTTTACGGCGCCCGGCCGCCGGCGCCGGCGCCCTTGTCGATCTGGGTGCATGCCGTCTCGGTCGGCGAAACGCGCGCGGCCGAACCGCTGATCGAAGCCTTGCTGGCCGAGTATCCCGGTTGCCGTATCGTCCTGACCCACATGACGCCGACCGGCCGCGCCACCGGCCAGGCGCTGTTCGCCAAACACGGGGCGCGCCTGCTGCAATCGTATCTGCCTTACGACACCGACAGCATGGTGGATCGCTTCATCCGCCATTTTTCCCCGGCCGTTTGCCTGCTGATGGAAACCGAGGTCTGGCCCAACCTGATCGCCGCCTGCAGGCGGCGCGGCGTGCCGGTGGCGCTGCTCAACGCCCGGCTGTCGCAACGTTCGCTGCGGCGTGCCCAGCGCCTCGGCAAGCTGATGCGGGATGCGGCGCGCGGCATCGCCCTGGTCGCGGCCCAGACCGAGGCCGATGCGGCGCGCGTGCGCAGCCTGGGCGCGGCGCATGTGGCGATCACCGGCAGCATCAAGTTCGATGTGGTGGCGCCGCAGGCGGCGCTGGCCACCGGCGCCTGGCTGCGCAGCCGCATCGGCGCCCGCCCGGTGCTGCTGTGCGCCAGCACGCGCGAGGGCGAGGAGGAATTGATCCTCGACGCCTTTCTGGGTTTTCCAGACAAGCCGGCCGGCTTGCTGCTGCTGCTGGTGCCGCGCCACCCGCAGCGTTTCGACGCCGTCGCGGCGCTGGCCGCCGCGCGCGGCCTGGGGCTACAGCGACGCAGTGCATGGACCCCTGAGGACGCGATCCTGCATGCTGAAACCGAGGTACTGCTGGGCGATTCGATGGGCGAAATGTTCGCCTATTACGCCGCCTGCGATTGCGCCTTCATCGGCGGCAGCCTGCTGCCCCTGGGAGGCCAGAACCTGATCGAAGCTTGCGCGCTCGGCAAGCCGGTGCTGACCGGCCCGCACACCTTCAACTTCGCCCTCGTGACCGAAGACGCGCTGGCCGCCGGCGCCGCCGTGCTGGTGGCCGACGCCGGCGCCCTGATGGCCGAGGCGGCCGCGCTGCTGGCGGACGACGGCCGCCGCGGCTACATGGGACAACAGGCCTTGTCCTTCGCCAGCCGCCACCGCGGCGCCACCCGCCGCACCCTGGCCCTGCTGCAGCCGCTGCTGCCGCAGCAGCGTTGACCCTCTCCCGCCGTTCAGGAAAACAGGACCGGCAATTCCTGCGCGCGCTTGCGCAGCGCCTGTTTGGCGCCGTCGTAGTCCGGATAGATCGATTCGACCGTGGCCCAGAAACGCGCGCTGTGGTTCATTTCGCGCAGGTGCGACAGTTCGTGCGCGACGACGTAGTCGATCAGCGGCAGCGCGAACTGGATCAGGCGCCAGTTCAGGCGGATCTTGCGCTCCACCGTGCAGGAACCCCAGCGCGTGCCGGCCGAGGATAGCGCGAACGAGTGGTACGGCTCGCCCAGCTTGACCGAATACAGGTCCAGCCGCTCCTCGAACAGGCGGCGCGCTTCCTGCTGCATCCAGGCGCGCACCTTTTCCTTCAACTGCTGTTCGGTGCTCAGCGGCGTCAGCCACACATGCAGTTCCTGCGTATGCGGATTGAAGCTGGCGCGGTGGCGCGCCGCCTGGTGCAGGCGCAGCACGATCTCGCCGCCCAGGTAGGGCAGGGCGGCGCCGTCTATCCATATCACCGGCGGCCTTTGCATGCGCCGGGCGCGGCGTTCGCGCCGCTCATGCAGCTTGCTTAAAATCCAGCCTTGCTTGGCGCGGATCGCATTGTCGATCTCGGCCAGGGAGATGCGCTTCGGCGCCGTCACGCGCAAGCCGTCGTCGTCGATCATGAAGCCGATCGAGCGTCGCGTCGAACGGCGCAGCACATATTCGAGGGTGTGGGGACCGAGCTGCAACTGGCGCAGCGGCGGCGCGTCCGGCGCGCGCGCGGGGTCCGGGACGGCATGCTGGTCCACCGGCGGCGCCGGCTTGTGCGGCACCGGCGGCGGGCTGACGCGCGGCGGCGCGGAGGGGGGCAAGGGCAGCGGCGAGGCGCTTGGAGGTGGCGGTGGAGATGGGAAAGCGGCCGCCGACGGCGCCGCCTCCGGCGCGGGCGAGGCCGAAAAATCCTGCGCAAACAAATCCAGTTGCTGACCGTTGACCTTGAGTGACTTCATTTGCTGTCGCAGCGTCGGTTCCTGGATCTGGGCGCCTATGCCATCTAACCAGCGCTGTAGGCGTGAGGCGAAATGACGCGCATTTCTGATTCTATCCAATTTTCCACCTGTTGCATCATGCTGTCCGGCGTTTGGCCTGACGGCGAAATCGGTTTGCCTATCGAGACCGTAATGAGGCCCGGCCGCTTCAAGAACGATTGTTTGGGCCAGCACTCACCCGAGTTGTGGGCGATCGGCACCACCACGGCGCCGGTCTCGATCGCCAGGCGGGTACCGCCGCTCTTGTACTTGCCGGTCTGTCCGACCGGGATGCGGGTACCCTCGGGGAACATGATAATCCATAGTCCGTCGGCCAAGCGTTTTTTGCCGTGCGCGACCACATGCTGGAAGGCGTGCTTGCCTTTCGAGCGGTCGATCGGGATCATGCGCAGCAGCGCCATGCCCCAGCCGAAAAACGGGATGTACAGGATTTCCTTCTTGAAGACGTAGACCAGGGGGCGCGGCATGTTCGGCAACAGGAAAATGGTTTCCCAGGCCGACTGGTGCTTCGACAGCACGATCGCCGGCGCGTCGGGAAAATTCTCCGTGCCCTTGATTTCGTAGCGGATGCCGCAGATCGCCCTGGCGCACCAGATGACGAACACGTTCCAGCGCGAGGTCACGTAATAGCGTTTGCTGTACGGTAGCGGCGCGGCCAGGAAACAGACGCAGGACCAGAGGATGGTGGCGACGATCATGACGATCGTGAACAGCAGGGAACGCAGGAACAGGGAAAAATTAAGCAATGCTGACTCCGGGGGTGAAAACATTTGTTGATCTCTTGGTTGGCTCTTGACTGATGCCGCGCGTTTGAACCTGTTCAGGTGCCGGCGGCGCTGGGCGCGGGCAGCGGCGCGGCCGGCGCGGCCTTCAGCAAATGGCCGACCGCCGCGGCCAGGTCGGGGAAGACCTGGGTGCCGGGCGGCAGGCCGCCGGTGGCCAGGGTTTTTTCGCCCTTGCCGGTCAGGACCAGGTAGGGCGCGCAACCGCTGACGAAGCCGGCCTGCAGGTCGCGCAGCGAATCGCCGACGGTCGGCACGCCTTTCAGGCTGGTGTTGTAGCGCTGCGAGATTTCATGGAACATGCCCGGCTTCGGCTTGCGGCAGTCGCAGCCGTCGGCCGCCGCGTGCGGACAAAAAAAGATCGCGTCGATGGTCGCCCCGACCTGCTGCGCCAGTCCGTGCATCTTTTGGTGGATCGCGTTCAGCACCGTCATGTCGAAGAACTCGCGGGCGATGCCCGATTGGTTCGACGCCACGATGACCCGGTAGCCGGCCTGGTTCAGGCGCGCGATCGCTTCCAGCGAGCCGGGAATCGGCAACCACTCCTTGGGCGACTTGATGAAGTCGGGCGAGTCGTGGTTGATGACGCCGTCGCGATCCAGGATGATCAGTTTCATGGCCGGGGCTCCCATGTCAGGCCGCCAGTTTCGAGATGTCGGCGACCCGGTTCATCATGCCGTGCAGGGAAGACAGCAGCGCCAGGCGGTTGTTGCGCAGCGCGGCGTCTTCGGCCATCACCATCACGTCGTTGAAGAAGGCGTCCACGTCGTCGCGCAATTGCGCCAGCGTCTTCAGCGTGCCGGCGAAGTCGCCGCCCGCAAACGCCGCATCGACCAGCGGCTGCACGCGGGCCACGGCGGCGGCCAGGTTCTTCTCGGCGGCGTCCTGCAGCAGGGCCGGATCGACGCCGGCCGCGGCCACCTGCGACAGCGCTTCCTCGTTCTTTTTCAGGATGTTGGCGATGCGCTTGTTGGCGGCCGCCAGCGAGGCGCTTTCCGCCAGCGCGGCGAAGGCTTGCACCGCTTCCAGGCGCTGCACGATGTCGTCCAGCCGGTCCGGGTTTTGCGCCACCACCGCCTCGATCTCGTTCGGCGAAAAGCCGCGCTCGCGCAAGATGCCGCGCAGCCGGTCGAGCATGAAGGCGGTAAGCTCGGCGACCGGATCCTTGAAGCCGGGCAGCGCCGCGAACTGGCCGGCGGCGTCGCCCAGCAAGCCGCTGATCGACAGCGGCAGGCGTTTTTCCAGCAGCATGCGCAGCACGCCGAGGGCGTGGCGGCGCAGCGCGAACGGGTCCTTGTCGCCGGTCGGCTGCAAACCGATGCTCCAGATGCCGACCAGGGTTTCCAGCTTGTCGGCCAGGGCCACGGCGGTGCCGGTAGGCGTCGCCGGCAGGGCGTCGCCGGCAAAGCGCGGCTGGTAATGCTCGGAGGCGGCCAGCGCCACTTCCTCCGCTTCGCCGTCGTGGCGGGCGTAGTACGTGCCCATGATGCCTTGCAGTTCGGGGAATTCGCCCACCATGTCGGTCAGCAGGTCGGCCTTGGCCAGCAGGGCGCCGCGTTCGGCCAGGGCGGTGTCGAAGCCGAGTCTGGCGGCGATGGCGCCGGCCAGCGCCTTGACGCGGCCGGTGCGTTCCAGCTGGGTGCCGAGCTTGTTGTGGTAGACCACGTTGGCCAGCAGCGGCAGGCGCGATGCCAGGGTTTTTTTCTTGTCTTGCTCGAAGAAGAACTTGGCGTCGGACAGGCGCGGGCGCACCACGCGCTCGTTGCCGCCGATGATGTGCCCGGGCGTCTCCGTCTCGATATTCGAGACGATCAGGAAGCGCGAACGCAGCTTGCCCTGAGCGTCCGTCAGCGCAAAGTATTTCTGGTTGGTCTGCATGGTCAGGATCAGGCATTCCTGCGGCACGCTGAGGAACTCTTCTTCGAAATGGCACTCGTAGACGGCCGGCCATTCGACCAGCGCGGTCACTTCGTCGAGCAGGGCTTGCGGCATCAGCACCTGGTCGGCGCCGGCCTTTTCCAGCAGGTTGGCGCGGATCAGGTAGCGGCGCGATTCAAAGCTGGCCACCACATTGCCTTCGGCCAGCAGCACGGACGCGTAGGCGTCGGCGCGCGGGATGCTGAGGCCTTGCTTGCCTTCGGCCGTCAGGAAACGGTGGCCCAGGGTGCTGCGCCCGGCGCTCAGGCCCAGCAAGGAGACCGGCACCACGTCCTCGCCGTGCAGCGCGATCAAGCCATGCGCGGGACGGACGAATTGCACGGTGCTGCCGTCCGGGCGCTGGTAGCTCATCAGCTTGGGAATCGGCAGCTTGGCGGCGGCTTCTTCCAGCGCCGCCTGCAAGCCGCTTTGCAGCCGGCTGCCGGCCGCGGTATGGGTGTAAAAAAAGCTCTCGGCCTTGCCGTCCTGGGCCCGTTCCAGGTCCGCGACGGTCAGCTCGGGGAAGCCGAGCGCGGCAAGTTTCTTGGCCAGCGGCGGCGCGGCCTGGCCGTCGGCGCCGAGGGCGACGCTGACCGGCAGCACCTTTTCGCGG
>DASYLQ010000135.1:0-13031 GCA_036009485.1 Janthinobacterium sp. | reverse complement strand
CCGAACGTCGGCAAGTCGACCCTGATGAATGCCCTGCTCAAGAAGAAGGTCGCCAAGGTCGGCGACGAGCCGGCCGTGACCAAGATGCAGCAAAAGCTTTACCTCGACAAGAACACCATCCTGACCGACACGCCCGGCATGCTGTGGCCGAAGATCGCCATTCCCAGCGACGGCCTGATGCTGGCGGCCAGCCATGCGATCGGCTCGAATGCGCTGATCGAGGACGAGGTGGCGGTGTTCCTGGCGGAGCAATTGCTCAAGCGTTATCCGCAATTGCTGGCGGCCCGCTACGGCTTGAAGACGGAGGAAGTGGATGCGATCGGCGTCGTCGAGGGCATCGCGGCGCGGCGCGGCTTCCGCCAGAAGGGCGGCGATTTCGACTTTGAAAAAGCATCGCACACGCTGCTGCTGGATTACCGCAGCGGCGCGCTGGGGCGCATCTCGCTGGAGACGCCGGAGACGCGCGCCGCGCTGCTGGCCGCGCACGCCGCCGAACAGGCGCTGAAGGCGGAAAAAGCCGCGGCGCTGGCCGCTGAAAAGGCCAGGGCCGCGGCGAACGGCCGGCGCGGCACCTGAATGCACCTCGAAAAACCTACTGCGCAGCCCGCTATCGCGTCTCCGTTGCTCACCGGCTCGGCGCCCCCGTACCTCCGTACGGCTCCGCTACTCAACACAATATCGGGCTTGCTCGCGACGGTTTTTCGAGGTGCATCTGACAGCCGCTGCTGAATAGCTTAGGCGGCGCCTGGCGCGGCGCCGAACCTGAAACTGGACACCGCCAGCGCGCCGAAAAAATCCTCCTCGTGATAGACGGTCGTTGCCGCTTCATCCTCGGCCGCGCCCAGCGCCACCATCAGCGGCAGCAAGTGTTCTTCGCGCGGATGCGCCTGGCGCGCCGCCGGCGCCTGTTCCCAGGCCAGCACCTGCGCCGTGCGCGGTTGCGGCGCCAGCGTCAGCGCGTGGCGCAGCCAGGCGTCGAACTGCCGCGACGCGGCCGCGCCGGCGGCGCCGAACTGGCGCAGGTTGTGGTAACTCAGGCCACTGCCGACGATCAGGATGCCTTCGCGCCGCAGCGGCGCCAGCGCGCGGCCGATCTGCAGGTGCGTCAGCGGATTCAGGCCGTGCTGCAGCGACAGCTGGACGATAGGCACGTCGGCGTCCGGATACACCGGGTACAGCGCCGAAAAGGTGCCGTGGTCGAAGCCGCGCTCGTGATCCAGCGCGGCAGGGTGGCCGGCGCCGTCCAGCAGCGCCTTGGCGCGCTGCGCCAGCGCGGGCGAGCCGGGCGCCGGGTACTGGATCCGGTAGGTATGCGGCGGGAAGCCGCCGTAATCGTAGACCATGGGCGGCTTCGGGCTGGCCGAGAGCAGCAGCTCGCGGCCCTCCCAGTGCGCCGTGACGACCAGCACCGCCGCCGGCCTGGCGCCGAGCTGGCGCGGAATGTCTCGCAGCGACGCCGCCAGCTTGTCGTAGGCGCCGTTGTACTGGTCCATCATCCACGGCCAGGGACCGCCGCCGTGGGACAGGAAATAGGTGGGCAAAAGTGTGTCGGACATGGTCGGGCTCCTAAGCTAATGCTGTCACTATATATAAGGATGTCGCGCTGGTTCATCAAGGCGCGCGGCATGCTCGACAGCCTGGACGAGGCCGCGGCCACGGCCGGGCCAAAAAATGGTAATCTCGCGGACGTTTGCCACTTACTCTCTTGAAGGATTCCTTATGCGCCTTATGCATTTCATGCGTCTCATGCTCGCCGCCGCCGCGCTGCTCGTTTCCAGCGCCGGCGCCTTCGCCGCCGAACCGAAGAGCGGCCTCGATTACACCACGCTCGATGCGCCGCAGCGCGCCGATGCCGGCAAGAAAGTCGAAGTCATCGAATTCTTCATGTATCACTGCCCGCACTGCTTCGCGCTCGATCCGGCGCTGTCCGACTGGGTCAGGAAAGAGGGCGAGCGTATCGTCTTCCGCCGCGTCCACCTGGGCGACGACCCGCAGGCGCGCGCCTTCGTGACCCTGGAAGCGATGGGCAAGGAAGAGCAGTTGCACGACAAGATATTCCGCGCCATCCACGTCGAACACAACCGCCTCAATACCGATGCCTTGCTCGAGGATTTCATCGTCAAGAATGGCGTCGACAAGGCCAAGTATGAAGAAATGTTCAACTCCTTCGCCGTCCAGACCAGACTCAAGCGCAACATGCAGCTGGCCGCTTCGCTGAAGGTCGATAGCGCGCCGACCATGGTCATCGACGGCCGTTACTCAACCTCGCCGACCCAGGCCGGCCGTCCGGGCCAGCCGGAACCGGCGGCGCAGGCGGCGACCTTGCAAGTGGCCGATTACCTGGTCACCAAATCGGCGAAAAAATAACCCCGCGCCTCGGTGTAACATTTGAGGGGACCTCGAAAAACCGTTGCGAGCAGGCCCGATATCGTGTTGAGTAGCGCAGCCGTACGGAGGTACGGGGGCGCCGAGCCGGTGAGCAACGGAGACGCGAGAGCGCGCTGCGCAGTAGGTTTGTCGAGGTCCCCTACTGCGTCGCGCCGACCTGGCGCAGCGCTTGCGCCGCGGCCGGATTGCCCTGGTCCAGCGCCAGCTTTAACGCCGTGCCGCCGCGGGCGTCGGCGTGGTTCGGGTTGGCGCCGTGCGCCACCAGTACCGGCAGCATGTCGAGGCGGCCGAACAGCGTGGCGAACGACAGCGCCGTCTCGCCGGCGTTGTTGACCTGGTCGATGTCGCAATGCGTATCCACCAGCAGCGTGGCGATGTCGCTCTCGCCCTTGAACAGGGCGCCCATCAGGGCTGTGTTGCCGCGGCGGTCGGCGGCGCAGGCGTTGGCGCCGGCGGCCAGCAATTGCTTCACGGCCGGCGCATGGTTGTTATAGGCGCTCAGCACCAGCGCGGTGTAGCCGTCGGAGGTGGTCGCATCGAGCGGGAAGCCGGCCTCGGCCAGCGCCTGCAGGATGTCGGTGCGGCCGGCGCGCGCGGCAGCGAACCAGTCGTCCGCATATTGCTTGACGTCGGCCTTGGCGGCCGCCGTTTTCGCATACGCGTCCTGCTGCTGGTACTGATGCGCCGCGGCGCAGCCGCTGAGGAGAATCGCCGCCATGATGCCGGCCGCTACGTTGCCGGCCAGGTAGGGGAACTTCAAGAATAATCGTTGCATCGTCTGCTCCTTAAACGCCTGGGTCCCGCCCGGCCAATGGCGTCGGCGGGACCCGCTACTGCTTAGTTTTCGATCAGCTTTGCCGCCGCGGCCTGCACCCGCGCCACGTCGGCATGGGTGGCCTGCGCCAGGCGCTTGCCGTAGTCCGCGTCAGCCTTGTAAAAGTACGACAGCATCGTGTACTTGTTGGCCTCGTTGCTGACGTGATTCAAGTCGCCCGACAGGTTGCCGATCAATTCCTGTTTGCCCGCTTCCGGCAGCGCGCGGTAGTACTCGCCGGCCTGGCGGAAGTTCAGCGTCTTGTGGATCGCCATCTGCTGCGTCGTGCCGGCCAATGGCGTCTGCACGTATTTGTAGCTGGCCGACTGCCCCAGTTCCTTGATCGTCGACGGCTCGTAGTTCACTTCGCCCTTGCGGTCGCCGCCGTTCATGCGGCCATCCTGGTTGTTGTTGCTGACCGCAGCCAGCGTACGGTTTACCGGCAACTGGCTGAAGTTGGCGCCCAGGCGGTACATCTGCGTATCGGCGTAGGAGAACAGGCGGCCCTGCAGCATGCGGTCTTCCGACGGCTCGATGCCCGGCACCAGGCGCGACGGCGCGAACGCCGCTTCCTCGGTCGACTCGAAATAATTGTCTGGAATGCGGTTCAGCGTCATCGTGCCGACTTTTTGCTCGGCGATGCTGGTCGGCCATTCCTTGGTGTCGTCGAGCGGGTCGAAATCGAACTTGTCCAACTCTTGCGGCGACAGCAGCTGCACGTACAGGTCCCATTTCGGGAACTTGCCGGCCTTGACCGCGCCGTACAGGTCGTTGCTCATGACGTTCCAGTCGGCGCCGATGGCGGTCGGGACATCCTTGCCGGCGATGTTGTGCAAGCCCTGCGCGCTCTTCCAGTGGAACTTCACGTAGCGCACTTCACCCTTGGCGTTGACGAACTTGAAGGCGTGCACCGCGAAGCCGTCCATATTGCGGTAAGAGTCGGGCATGCCGATGGCCGAGTACATATGCGTCAGCATGTTCGTCGATTCCGGCGCGTGGGCGAAGAAGTCGAAGGCCAGGTTGGCGTCCTGTACGCCGGTCACCGCCGACGGCTTGTTGGCGTGGACAAAGTCGGGGAACTTGATGGCGTCGCGGATGAAGAACACCGGCTGGTTGATGCCGACCATGTCCCAGTTGCCTTGCTGCGTATAGAACTTGATGGCGAAGCCGCGCGGGTCGCGCGCCTCTTCAGGCGAGCCGCGGTAGCCCATGACGGTGGAAAAGCGCACGAATACCGGAGTCTTGGTGCCGGGCGTGAAGACCTGGGCGCTGGTCAGCGCGCTGATGTCGGCGCTCGGCACGAATTCGCCGTAGATGCCGGTGCCGCGGGCGTGCACCACGCGTTCCGGGATGCGCTCGCGGTCGAAGCGCTGGAGTTTTTCAATCAGATGGGAATCCTGCAGCAGCACCGGGCCGCGCGGGCCGGCGGTCTGGGAATTCTGGTTGTCGCCGACCGGCGAGCCATTGTCGCGGGTCATTTGCTGGGCGTCGGCGCCCGGCGCGATGGCAAGCATCGAGCACATGGCGAATACGCCGGCGGCGAGTGGGGTTTTACTGGTGTTCATTGTGGCTCCTATCCAAGGAATACGATGGGCGCGATCGCCGAAGCGATAGCTTTCTGGCTATCTTCATGAATTAACTAGGTTGTTTCGTGAAGGAAGGCAAAGGCTAAGGCATGCGTGCTCATTGGTAAATTTTATTATTTCTATCGAAGCGATAGCGTTATCCGTGGAAGGCAGGGGCGGGGATGACGGTTTTCCGTTTATCTTATCCCTTTAGCACGATCGTGCAGGTGGTTCCCGCCACCAGCGTCTGGCCGGCCGGCACTTGGTCGATATGGATGCGCACCGGCACGCGCTGGGCCAGGCGCACCCAGTTGAAGGTCGGGTTTACGTCGGCCAGCAGTTCGCGGCCGGTGCTGGCGTCGCGGTCGGTGATGCCGCGGGCGACGCTCTCGATATGGCCGCGCATCGGGGCTTCGCTGCCCAGCATGCTCATCTCGACCGGGGCGCCCTGGTGCATCAGCGCCAGCTTGGTTTCCTCGAAATAGCCGACCACGTAGAACGAGGCGCTGTCGATGACCGCCAGCTTGGCCGCGCCGGCGGCGGCGAAGTCGCCCACGTAGACATGCAGGTTGGTCACGTAGCCGGTGGCCGGCGCGCGCACCACCGTGCGCTCCAGGTTCACCTGCGCCAGGTTGCGCGCGGCCAGCGCCGCCTGGTATTGCGCCGTCGCGCTGTTCACCGCGAAGTCGGCGCTCTCGCGGCTTTCGGTCGAGACCACGCTGGCGTCCAGGCCGGCGCGGCGTTTCGCTTCCGTGCTGCGGCGGCTGATCTCGGTGCGCTGGGCCGCCAGCATCGCCTCGGCCTGGGCCAGCGCGTCGACGTAGCGCACCTTGTCGAGCGTGAACAGGACGTCACCCTGGTGCACCAGCTGGTTGTCGCGCACCGGCACTTCGGTGACGATGCCGGAGACGTCGGCGCTGATGTTGATGATGTCGGCCTTGACGCGGCCGTCGCGCGTCCACGGCGCGTCCATGTAGTGGTCCCATGCCGCTTTGCCTGTCCATACGGCGGCGGCCAGCAACAGCAGGGTGAGCGAAAGCCGGGCCAGGCCGGAAAGGATGGTTTTCATGGGTGTCTTCCGTCCGGAATGTTCAAAATACGTATAAAAATGCGTGGCCTTGCAGCCGCGCCGGTCATCGGTAAAAATGCAGGATCAAGCCGCCGAAGATGCAGGCGAACAGGCACAGCCTGACCAGCGCCGGATGCCATACCCTGCGGTAGAAGCCGGCGGCGCCGAGCAGCCAGTCGGCCGCCGCCTGCAGCAGGATGCCGAGCAAAAAAAGCGGCAGCAGCATGGGTAGT
This sequence comes from Janthinobacterium sp., assembly GCA_036009485.1. Classification (GTDB taxonomy): domain Bacteria; phylum Pseudomonadota; class Gammaproteobacteria; order Burkholderiales; family Burkholderiaceae_D; genus Janthinobacterium. Next base: position 6,962 of record DASYLQ010000135.1, on the reverse strand, counting down.
TGGACGCCGAAGACGACGAGTTCACGCGGCATGGTGCGGTTCTCCTGAAAGCGCAAGGGAAGGCTGGCCCCGGGGCAGCTGGTCCAGCAGCGAGGTATGGATCGAATGCATGTCGGCCAGGGCGGTTTGCAGGCGCGCCTGGCGTTCCGGGCCGGCGTCCAGCCCGGCCTGGCGCACTTGCAGGCCGGCGGCCACAATGGCGTCGATGGCCTGGCGGCAGCGCAACTGGTCCGGCCGGCGCAGGTAGGCGGCGATGCGCGTCACGCAATCCCGCAGCGCGCCTCGGGCCGGGCCGGGCTGCGAGGTGGCGATCAGTTCGCGCATGCCGATCACCGAGTGGCCCAGTTCGAGCAGCGTCAGGGCTTGCCGCACCACGGCGCGGGTGGCCTGGTCCGGCGCCGGCCCGGCGGCGCCGTTCAACTGGCTCAGCAAGTCGCGCACGCGGTTGTCGAAACGGTGTTTCAGGCCGCCGCGCCGGCCGAGGCAGGCGGCCAGGGTTTCACGCCACAGCGCCGCCGCGACATGGTCTTTCTGGCCCATCGTATGCTCCGGCAGCACGACCTTCGACACCACCCAGGCCAGCGCCACGCCGACGATCAGCGCCATGCCGTTGTTGAGGAAGGCGACCGGGTCCAGGTTCAACTGGTTCGCCGGCGCCAGCGTCTGCGTCATGAACACGTTCATGCCGATGCCGATGCCGGCCGCCTGCGGCACGGCGTTCAGGTAAGTGCCGATGACCAGGGCCGGCAGCATGCACAGCGCCAGCATGGCGTAGCCGTGCGCATCCACCAGGACGAAGAATACCGAGGCGAAGGCGATCGGCAAGCCGGCCACGAAGCCGGCCAGGCATTGGCCGGCCAGGCGCGTCGGCCGCGGCGAGGACGAGGCCAGCGCCGAGAACACGATGGTCATCAACATCGCCGAGGTGGCGTAGGGCCAGTTCAAGCGGTACCACATCAGCGCCATCAGCAGCACCACCACGGCGGCGCGTACGCCGCTGGCGATGACGACGGCGGGCGGCGTCTGCGGCCGGTAGGGTTGCGGATCGTCGAGCTGCCGGCGCCTGCGCTCGGTCAAGCCGCGGTACAGGTCCTGGAACTCGCGCAGGTTCAGCGTGAAGCGCTCCAGCAGCTCGACCGCGGTCTCGAAGTCGAGCCGCTGCGGCCTTTCCATGCCGTGCTCCCCGATGCTGCGCTGCGCGGCGGCGGCCTGCTCCCGCAGGTTCAGGCGCAAGGCGTCGAGGTCGGCCTCGGCCGGGTTCGCGCGCAGCGCCGCGGCCATGGCGGCGAACATCGGCTCGGCCAGTTCCAGCGCCGGCGGGGGCTGCAGGCGCAGCCGGTGCACCAGCCGGTGCAGCGTATAAAAGGTGGTCAGCGCGGCCATGAAGGCGCCGTTGAATGCATGCAGCCGGCGCGTGTCGGCGCGCACGTGGATGGCTTCGAAAAAGGCGGCGGCGCGGCCCGATTCCAGCGCCGCGATGTCGGCGGCGAACTGCATATGGCTCACTTCGGCCTCGGCCGGCGACAGGCGCCGCTCCAGCACGTCGCGGCAAAAACGGAGGAAGCTGTCGTGGCGCGCCTGCACCGAACGCAGCACCTGGGCGCTCTGGTGGCGCGGGAACAGGGCTTCGTTGACGAAGGCGGAACACAGGATGCCGAGACTGACTTCGGTGACGCGGGTGAGCGCCAGCGTGAACGCCTGGGCCGGCTGGTCGATGGCGGGCAGGGCGATCATGCAGGCGGTATAACCGGCCAGCAGGAAGCTGTAGGATTGCGAATTGCGCGACATCGAGGCGCCGCAGGTGCACAGGCCGATCCACAGCGCCAGGCCGAGGAAGAGCAGCGGCGCCTGTTGCGGAAACAGGCCGATCAGCAGCAGCGCGCCGGCGCAGCCGGCCACGGTGCCGAGCAGGCGGTAAAAGGCTTTTTCCAGCACCTGGCCGCTGCTCGGCAGGGCCAGGATGAAGACCGTGGTCATGGCGGTCGACGGCGAGTCGAGTTCCAGGCGGTAGGCCAGCCACAGCGCGAGAAAGGCGCCGGCCAGGGCCTTGCCGACAAATATCCAGCGTTCGCCCTCGACCGCGGCCCAGCCGCGCCAGACGGTGGCCAGCCAGGCGGACGCCCGGGCCGGGCCGGAAGCGGGAAGGGTGCGGTGGTCTGTGGCGGTTTTCATCGGAGCGGGCCTGGTCCGGGCCAGGGTTGAGTCATTTTTTCCAGGTTGCGCAACTGGCGCGACAGCAGGTCGTCCAGTTGTTGCAATTCCTCGGCCGAGAGGCCGTCGTAGACCGGCACGGCGTTTTGCCACATCGCCGGCAGCACCGTCTCTATGGTCTTGCGGCCGGCGGCGGTCAGGGAAATCATCACCGAACGGCGGTCGCCCGGGCGGCTGCCGCGCAGGATCAGGCCGCGCTGTTCCAGGTCGTTGCACAGGCGCGTCAGGTTGGCCGGCTTTTCATGGCAGGCCAGGCCCAGGGCCGATGCGCTCGAGGTCTCGTCTTCGGAGCCGTACAGCACCGCCAGCACCAGATAACTGGCGTCGACCAGCTTGTGCCGCTTGAGGGCGGCGTTGGTCAGGTCGCGCAGGTTTTTTTGCAGGTGGTAGGTCAGGCGCACCAGGCGCATTTTTTCAAGCGGGAATTCGGGAATCCTCGCCTTCAGGTTTTGCAGCCGCTTGCTGGTCGATTCAAAAGTGCTCATGCCGGTGTCCCTCCGCTATATAAAAGTACCGGGATTGTAGCTTGCGTCTCAAGGCAGTCCGGTCTCGACGCCGCCGCCCAGCGCGGCCATCAGGGCCGCGTACGCATCGAGCTTGCGCGCGCCGATCTGCAGCCTCTGCTGCTGTTCGCGCAGCAGCGTCACCTGGGCGTTCAGCGCATTGATCGAATCGCTCATGCCGGCGCGGTAAGCCTTGCTGGCCAGCATCTGCGCCTTCTGCGCCAGCGCCAGCGATTGCTGCGTCAGCGCATCCTGCCGCTGCAGCGAGCGGGCCCGGGTGATGGCGTCGGCGACGTCCTGCAGCGCGCGCACCACGGTGGCGTTGTACTGCTCGACGGCGGCGTCGTACACGGCGGTCTGGCTGCCCAGCTGGCCGCGCAGGCGCTGGCCGGCGAAGATCGGCAGGCTGAAGGCGGGGTCGATGCCGTGTGTCTGGGCGTTGGTGTCGAGGAAGTGGGTGATGCTGAAGGACTCCAGGCCGGTATATACCAGCAGGTTGATGTTCGGGTAGAAGGCCGCCTTGGCGACATCGATGCGCCTGGCTTCCGCCTCGACGCGCCAGCGCTGGGCGACGATGTCGGGGCGCCGGCCCACCAGTTCCGCCGGCAGGGCGCTCGGCAGCGACAGGCCATGGTCCAGGCGCAGCACCGGACGGGCGATGCTGTCGCCGGCGGCCGGGCCCTTGCCGCTCAGCGCGGCCAGCTGATTGCGCAGCAGGGCGATCTCTTCCTCCGACTGTTCCAGCTCGCGCCGGGCGGCCGGCAGCGCGGTCTCGACCAGGGTGACGTCGAACTCGGTGGCCAGGCCGGCGTGCTGGCGTTTTTTGGTGATGTCGACGATGCTTTCGCGCTGCCGCAATGTGTTGCGGACGATGTCCTGGATGTCATATTGCAGCGACAGCTGGATGTAGGCGCGCACGATCGCGCTTTCCAGCGACAGGCGGGCGATCTGCGATTCGGCCGAAGCCAGCTGCACGTCGTCCAGCGCCGCCGCCAGCGCGCTGCGGTTGCGGCCCCACAGGTCGAGGTCATACGAGGCGGACGCGGTCAGCTCGCTGCGCCATTGCCAGCTGCCGTTCAGCGGCGGCGGCACGCTGCCGTAAGCGGCATATTTTTCGCGGTTGAGCGAGCCGCTCAGCTCCACTTTCGGCTTGGCCGCTTCCTCCGCCACGCCGGTGATCGCCTGGGCCTGGCGCACGCGCGCCTCGGCCGCGTGCAAGCCCGGATTGCCGGCCAGCGCGCCGTCCAGCAACTGGTCCAGCTGCGGGTCGTGCAGCTCGGACCACCATTGCTGCTTCGGCCATTCGATCGCGCCGCGGGCGGACTGGATGGCCTTGCCGGCGCCCAGGGTATGCGCGTCCAGCGGCTGCGACCGCGGCTTGATGTGGCCCATGTCGGCGCAGGCCGCCAACAGAAGGGCCACGCCGGCGGCGATCAAGGTGCGGGCGTGCTGGCGAAACTGGATCATGACGATTTCCCCCGGGGTGTTGCGGCTTTGAATTTTGTTTATTGGAATACACTATATCAATGAATATTATATTTGTGAAGTAAATTTTGAATCGATATGGAGCTTTTTTATCTGGCCGTTTTTGATGTGAAAGACAAATTAAGCCATGGCGGCATCCAGTTAGCGCGGTCGCCGCGCATGGCGCAGCCAAGCGAAAAATAGCGGTGGAAACGCTAAAAAATGCTAGGCAGAATCAGTTGCAAGCGATCCGGCCAGCCCTTCGACGGCAGTCCGGACCGGCTGAAAACAAAGACAAGGAGCAGCGAAATGAGCAAAGCATTAGACGGTATCAAAATCATCGACTTCACCCATGTGCAGGCCGGCCCGGCATGCACGCAGCAACTGGCCTGGTTCGGCGCCGACGTCACCAAGGTCGAGCGTCCCGGCTCCGGCGACGCCACCCGCACCTCGCTGCAAGACATTCCCGGCGTTGACGCCTTGTACTTCACCATGCTGAATTGCAATAAAAAATCGCTGACCCTGGATACCAAGAAGGCGGAAGGCAAGACCGTGCTGGAAAAGCTGATCAGGCAATCCGACGTGATGGTGGAAAACTTCGCGCCGGGCGCCCTGGACCGCATGGGTTTTTCATGGGAATACATCCAGCAACTGAATCCGCGCTTGATCCTGGCCTCGGTCAAAGGTTTTAATGATGGCCATTTTTATGCAGACTTGAAGGTCTATGACAACGTCGCCCAGTGCGCCGGCGGCGCCGCCAGCACCACCGGTTTTTGGGATGGTCCGCCGACCGTCAGCGGCGCCGCGCTGGGCGACAGCAATACCGGCATGCACCTGACCATCGGCATCCTGGCGGCGCTGCAGCAGCGCCACACGACCGGGCTGGGACAAAAAGTGTCGGTGTCGATGCAGGATGCGGTGCTGAACCTGTGCCGGGTCAAACTGCGCGACCAGCAGCGCCTGGAGCGCACCGGCTTGCTGGAAGAATATCCGCAATATCCGCACGGTAGCTTCACCGACGTCGTGCCGCGCGGCGGCAATGCCGGCGGCGGCGGCAACCCGGGCTGGGTGCTCAAGTGCAAAGGCTGGGAAACCGACCCGAACGCCTACATCTACTTCACCATTCAGGGCACGGCGTGGGCCCAGACCTGCCGCGCCATCGAGCGCGAAGAATGGATCAAGGATCCGGCCTACACCACGGCGCTGGCGCGCCAGGACAAGATATTTGACATCTTCACCTATATCGAGGACTGGCTGAAGGACAAGACCAAGTTCGAGGCGATCGAAGTGTTCCGCCGGTTCGACATCCCTTGCGGCCCGGTGCTGTCGATGAAGGAAATCGCCTATGACGAATCGCTGCGCCGCAGCGAGACCATCGTCGAGGTCGAGCACAAGGTGCGCGGCAAATACCTCACCGTCGGCAGCCCGATCAAGATGTCGGCCACCAAGGTCGAGATCACCACCTCGCCGGTGCTGGGCGAGCATACCGATGAAGTGCTGCAAGGCCTCGGTTACAGCGCGAAGGAAATCGCCGCGCTGCATGAGGCGCAGGCGGTGTAAGGCCGGCGGCTGCGCCAGGGCAGGGCGCGCGCCGCATTTTTTTGCAGGCGGCGGGGAGCGGCAGCGCTTGCCGCCCCGCGCATCTTGTTATGATATGGGTCGATATCGTCAGCCCCTATCCTCCATGCGCAAAATAACCATCGGCCTGCTGGTCTTCCCGCGTTTCCAGATGCTCGACCTGGCCGGCCCCGGCGACGCTTTCGCCGAAGTCAAGATTCTCAGCGGCGGCGCCAGCGAATATGAAATCATCACCGTCGCCAGCACCCGCGGCCCGGTGCAGGCGTCGAATGGCGTGACGATCACGCCGGACCGCACCATCTTCGATCCCTGTCCCCACTTCGACACCCTGATCGTGCCCGGCGGCCTGGGCGTGTTCAACGTCCTCGAAGACACCACCCTGAGCGACTGGCTGGCCGGCCAGGGCGAAAACTGCCGCCGCATCGGCGCCATCTGCAACGGCGTGTTCGCGCTCGGCGCGGCGGGCCTGATCAGCGGCAAGACCGTGACCACGCACTGGATGGACGCAGCCCGCCTGGCCGGCATGTTCCGCAAGGCCACGGTGGAGCCCGACCGCATCTACGTCAAGGACGGCGCGCTGTACACGACGGCCGGCGTCACCGCCGGCATCGACCTGGCGCTGGCGCTGGTGGAAGAGGATTTCGGCAAAAAAATGGCGCAGGACGTCGCCAAATACCTGATCGTCTACCTGCGCCGCGCCGGCGGCCAATCGCAATTCAGTCCGCTGCTGGAAGCCCAGGTCAAGAACGATTCGCCGGTCGCCGCCGTGCAAGGCTATGTGCTGGCCAACCTGGAAATCGAGCATACGCTGCCGTCGATCGCCGGGCATATGCGGATGAGCGAGCGCAACCTGTCGCGCATCTTCAAACAGGAAGTCGGCGTGACCCTGATGAGTTATGTCAACGACGCGCGCATCGACGCGGCGCGGCGCTACCTGGAATCGACCGACCGCGGCCTGGGCGACATCGCGCGCCGCTGCGGCTTCAGCAACCCGGCGACGCTGCGCCGCATTTTCACCAAGCGGCTGGGCATCAGTCCTGTCGATTACCGCGAGCGCTTTCATTCGGACCAGCCGTGTTGACGATGCCGCCCGCAGCGACAAAGTGAGTTTGCGTACAGAAGTCCTTTCCGCCATCGGCCATGCTGTTCCCGACCCAACACTCCAAGGAGAACACCATGTCCGGCAGCAGCACTCTCGATCCCGAT
>DASYLQ010000134.1:0-6040 GCA_036009485.1 Janthinobacterium sp. | reverse complement strand
GTTGAGGATGATGACGACGGTGAACTGGTCGTACACCGGCGTGCCGAGATTGAACTTGATGCGCATGTCGACCACCGGGATGATGATGCCGCGCAGGTTGATCACGCCCTTGATGAATTCGGGCGCGTTGGCGATGCGGGTAACCGCTTCGTAGCCGCGGATTTCCTGCACCTTCAGGATGTCGATGCCGTATTCCTCGGAACCGAGCGTGAAGGCGAGGAATTCGCGGCCGGCGATATCCTTGCCCGCCGAAGTGGAAGCGTTGTCTTGCATGTTCTGGTCCTTGTAAAGATGTCGCCGCTTGCTGCACTGTGCCGCGCCCCCCCGGGGGCGCTGCCGGAGCCGGGCTGAAAGTTGCCTAAGGGTAGCAGAGTATCCCGGATATTACGAGCCTGAGGCGGCGGCCCGCCCACACTTTTTTGCAAAAATGCCCAGGCTGGCGCCGCGCCGCGGCAGCGCCAGGGCGCGGGCTTGCCAAAGGATTGTAAGCCTGACAAAATCCGCCTATGCTTTCAGTCTGAGCATCGCCGGCGTCAGCGATCGATTGATCGCCTTCGCATTGATTCATCATTAGGGCACCTCGAAAAACCGTCGCGAGCAAGCCCGCGATATTAACTTCGCGCGTTGAGCGGCTGGACCGTACGGAGGTACGGGGGCGTCGAGCCGGTGAGCAACGGAGACGCGAGAGCGGGCTGCGCAGCAGGTTTTTTCGAGGTGCCCATTAGGAGCTTCCATGACCGAGCATGACACCAGCGACGACAACTGGCTGCTGGAAGAAGACGAGCCCGAGGCCGTCCCGGCCGGGCTGGCCGCGCCCGACCAGCGTCTGTGGCGCGTGCTGATCGTCGACGACGACATCGACGTCCATGCCGTGACCCGCCTGGCGCTGCGCAATGTCAGCTTCAAGGGCCGCGAGCTGGAGCTGTTTTCCGCCTACAGCGGACGGGAAGCCTTCGACATCCTGCGCGACAGCGCCGACATCGCCCTGGTGCTGCTGGACGTGGTGATGGAAACCGACGACGCCGGCCTGATCCTGGCCAGGCGCATCCGCGAAGAGCTCGATAACGCCATCGTCCGCGTCGTGCTGCGCACCGGCCAGCCGGGCCAGGCGCCGGAGCGGCGCGTCATCATCGAATACGATATCAACGATTACAAGGCGAAGACCGAGCTGACCACGCAAAAGCTGTTCACCACGGTGATCTCGGCCCTGCGCGCCTATGAAAGCCTGATGATGCTGGAGCGCAGCCGCATCGGTCTGGGCAAGATTCTCGCCGGCGCCACCAATCTGTACCAGATCCATTCGCTGCGCGAATTCGCTTCGGGCGTGCTGAACCAGGTCAGCGCCATTCTCGACGTCGGCGCCGACGGCGTGCTGTGCCTGATGCAGGGCGGCAAGGGCGTGCCGAGCGTGGTCGCCGCCACCGGCGGTTATGCGGCGCTCGCCGATTCCGAGCGGATGCCGGACGACCATCCGCTGGCGAAGACCATCGCCAAGGCCTTCGCCGAAAAGCGCAGCCAGTTCGAGCACCCGGCCAACGTGCTGTTCATCCATACCGAAAGCGACCGCGAACTGGCGATCTCGGTAACGCCGCCATGGCCGCTGGCGCAAATCCAGCGCGACTTGCTGGAAGTGTTTTGCCAGCGCATCGCCGCCGCCTTCGACAACCTGTACATGTTCGGCCAGTTGCGCAAGGCGCAGGAGGCGACCGTGGTGGCGCTGGCCGACCTGGCCGAGTTCCGCGGCGGCGACACCGGCGGCCACGTGCGCCGGGTGCAGGCGCTGTCGTCGGCCATCGCCGCCGACATGAAGCGGCGCGGCGTCTACGAGGACGAGCTGACGCCGCAACTGCTCGACATGATAGGCCTGGCCAGCATCCTGCACGACGTCGGCAAGGTCGCCACGCCGGACCGCGTGCTGCTCAAGCGCGGCCCCCACGACGACGAGGAGCGCGCCCAGATGCGCCTGCACGCCGGCGTCGGCCAGACCATCCTGGAGCGCGCCGCGAATATGGTCGACGGCGTCAGCTACCTGACCTACAGCGCCCAGATCGCCGGCGCCCACCACGAGCATTTCGACGGCGCCGGCTATCCGCTCGGCCTGAAGGGGCGCGCCATCCCCATTGCCGCGCGCATCGTCGCCGCGGTCGATGTCTTCGATGCCTTGCTGCACGAGCGGCCGTACAAGGAGCCCTGGCCGCATGGCGAAGTGCGCGACTACATCGTCGAGCGCAGCGGCAGCCAGTTCGACCCGGAAGTGGTGGCCTCGCTGATCGCCGTCATCGACAGCGATCCGACGCTGGGCCAGGCCCGGCTGGCGAGAGCGGAATAGGCATAAAGTAAATTAATTGGCAACAGGCTTGCCGGCGGATCCGTCCCGCCGGCGCGGCATTGTGGCGCGGTGCAGCATGTTTGTAGGCGGATTCCGGCCGGCCGCGGCGGAATTTAACTATTTGTGCGCGGCGCCGTAATATACTCCGAGAATGATGTAAGGCTTGGAGCATCTAACTAAACCTGCTGCGCGGAGCGATTCCCGGCCTCCGATGCTCACTGACTCGGCATCCCCGTGCATACACACAGCTCCGCTTCTCTGCCAGAAGTTGCACCGCTCGCTACGGTTTTGTTAGATGCTCCCAGGTGCGGCCTGGTCCGCGGGCGGGCCGTTGGATTTTTCGGAAAACAATGCAATGAATGAACTGAAGGGTCTGACGGCGCTGATTATCGAGCCCCACCCGGGCATGCGCACCAGCTTGCACAATATGCTCAACCAGTGCGGACTGAGCCGGATCGACGACGCCGCCAATTCGAGCCAGGCGGTGCGCCAGCTGAGCGTCAAGCCGTACGACCTGATCCTCTGCGAATACGACCTGGAAGGGGGCCAGGACGGCCAGCAAATGCTGGAAGACCTGCGCCACCACCGCCTGATGAACGCCGCCACCATGTTTTTCATGGTCACCGGCGAAGGCCATTTCAACAAGGTCGTCAGCGCGGTCGAACTGTTGCCCACCGATTACATCCTGAAACCGTTCACCGCCGAGCGCATGCTGGAACGCGTCGACCGCGCGCTCAACAAGCGCAACGCCTTCATCCCCGTGTACCAGTTGATGGAGCTGGGCAATGAGCGCGAGGCGATTGCCGCCTGCATCGACGGCGCCGCCCGCCATCCGCGCTACGCCACCGATTTCATGCGCCAGCGCGCCGAACTGCATATCCTGTTGGGCGAGGCGGCCGAGGCCGAACCGATTTACGCCGAACTGTATGAATCCAAGGCCATCGGCTGGGCCCGCCTGGGACAGGCCAAGACCCTGTTCCTGCGCGGCGCATATGCCGAAGCCCAGGCCATGCTGGAAGCGCTGATGGGGCAGAACCGCACCTTCCTCGACGCCTATGACTGGCTGGCGCGCACGCACGAGGCGCTGGGCCAGTTGCCGCGCGCGCAAGCGGTGTTGACCGACGCCGTGACGATTTCGCCGCATGCGGTGCGGCGCCTGCGCAAGCTGGGCGAGGTGGCGCTGGAGGCGGGCGATGTCGACACGGCCGAAAAAGCCCTGAAACTGGTGGTCAGCAAGGCCAGGCATTCCGAGTTCCGCGATCCGGAAGACCATGCGCGGCTGGTGCAGGCGCTGGTGCGCAAGGGCGACCCGGTGCAGGCGGCGGCGGTCATCCGCGACCTGGAAAAGTCGATGGCCGGGCAAAAGAATAGCCAGGCCTGCGGCGCGATTTCCCACGCCATGCTGCACGAATACACCGGCAACGAGGCGCGCCTGGCCGAATCGCTCGACAGCGCGCTGCAGGCGAACCGCGGCAGCAGCGGGCTATCGAGCGGCATGAAGATGGAGCTGGCGCGCAATTGCCTGGAAAACGGCAGGGAAGACGGCGCCGCCGAGGTCATGCGCGAAGTCATGCGCAACGCCGCCAACAGCGCGGCGATGGCGCGGGCGATGGCGGTGTTCGAGCAGGCCGGGCGCGCCGACTTGGCGCTGGAACTGGCACATGAAAGCCGGCAAGAGGTGGCGGACATGGTGGCGGTCGGCGCGGCGCGCGCCAAGGAAGGCGATTTCCGCGGCGCCGTCGAATTGATGGTCGAGGCCGTGGTCAAGCTGCCGGACAATCCGCAAGTGGTGTTCAATGCCGCCGTGGCGGTACTGAAGTGCCTGGAGCACACCGGTTGGGATGAGCGCCTGGGCCAGCATGCACTGGATTTCATCGCCGGCGTGCGCCGCCTGGACCCGGTCAATCCGAAATTGGCGGCCCTGTCCGGCCTGCACCAGCAGATACTGCGCAAATATAATATCCGCGCCGGGCGCTGGAAGGATCCGCTGGCCGCGGCGTCGCCGGCGCCGCAGGGCGCCTGAGCCATTCCACTTTTTATTTTTGCAAGGCTGAACAGATTGATGCGTGCCGCCCCACCCACTCCGCCTTCCGGCGGCGAGCCGCGCCCGGTGCGCGGCGCCCTGTTGCAAAAACTCTGCGGCGACGAAGGCTTGTTCGCGCTCGGCGTCTCGGTCGCCCGCGTGGTGCAACTGGCCTCCTCGGATGATGAGGGGACCCAGGACCTGGCCTACTACGTCTTGTCCGACGTGGCGCTGACGCAAAAGATCCTGCGCCTGGCGAATACGCCGGCCTACCGCAGCGCCGGCGGCACGCCGGTGACGACCATTTCGCGCGCCATCACCCTGCTCGGTTTCGACAATGTGAAAACCACGGCGCTGGCGCTGCTGCTGGTCGATACTCTGTCCAACAGCAAGCATGCGCAAAGCGTGCGGGTGGAACTGGAGGCGGCGCTGTGCGCCAGCCTGATAGGCCGCGACATGGCGCGCCTGAGTTTTTACCAGGGCGCCGAGGAAGCCTCGATCGGCGCCCTGTTCAAGAATATCGGTCCCTTGCTGATCGCTTCGCAGGAGCATGAACGTTTCCGCGAGATCCGCGCGCTGATGGCGGGCGGCCAGTACAACGAAGGGCAAGCCTCGCAAATGATCCTCGGCAGCACCTTCGATACCTTGTCGGCGGCCGTGCTGCGCGAATGGAAGATCCCGGACGTCATCGTGCGCTCGCTCAGCACCCTGGCGCCGGGCGTGCAAAAGGTGGCGGTCAACCGCCAGGAATGGATGCGCCAGGTGGCCTCGTTCAGCATCGACGCCGCCAAATTGCTGGGGCGCTACCACGGCGTCGACGCCGACCCGGCCGCCAGCGAGGAGGCGCGGGCGCTGGAAAAGCGCTTCGGCCTGGCGCTGGCGATCGGCCCCGAACGCATGGGCGAGATTTTCACGGCGGTGCGCCAGGAAATGCTGAGCCTGCTGGAAAGCATGAACCTGGCGCCGCGCGCGCCGCTGGAAGAAGACAGCGGCGGTTTGCCGAAGGTCTTGCAACTGGCGGCGATGGATGCCGGCCTGCCGCAGGCCGACACCGCGCATCCGAGCGGCAAGCCGACCAATGCCCGCGATTTATTGCTGGCCGGCGTGCAGGAAGCGACCCAGATGCGCGCCGCCGGCCAGGCCAAGGTGAATGAACTCATCATGACGGTGCTGGAAACGCTGTACCGCAGCATGGGTTTCCGTTTTGCCACCGTCTGCCTGAAGGACGCCAAAAGCGGGCAATACCGCGGCCGCCTGTCCTTCGGCGAAGCGCATGTGCAGCGCCAGGCCGGTTTCGTTTTCCCCGTGGCCCGGCAAACCGACTTGTTTTACCTGGCGATGGAAAACAACGCCGACCTGATGATCGCCGACGCCAGCGCCAGCAAGATACGCGAATTGCTGCCGGCCTGGCACAAGGCGCTGTTGCCGGACGCGCGCAGCTTCATCGTCTTGCCGCTGGTGGTGCAATCGGTGCAACTGGGCTTGTTCTACGCCGACCGCGCGCTGGCCGCGCCGGAAGGCGTGCCGCCCGACGAAACCTCGCTGATCCGCGCCCTGAAGACGCAGGTTTTGCTGGCGCTCAATTCCTGAACCCAGACCCAGGGACGGGCGCCGCAAGCCGGGGGCGCCAGCCGCGCCAAAATAAATTTGCCGCGGCGCCCATTTATGCTTGCGCATTCTTGAACCCT
>DASYLQ010000133.1:0-11804 GCA_036009485.1 Janthinobacterium sp. | reverse complement strand
CAAAAAGGTGACCGACCGCTCCGACCTGTCGGCCAAGTACAACAGCGCGATGGGCCAGGCCTCGAAGCTGGGCCTGGGACAGCAAGGCACGGTCGAGGACTATGTCACGCAACGCGCGCTCGACGGTTTGTTTACCATGATCGGCGAAGAGGAAAAAGCCATCCGCGCCGATCCGATCGGCAGCGGCAGCAAGCTCATAGGCAAGGTGTTTGGCGCACTGCATTAACCGAAGTGGGATGCGCGACCATGCCCTCAGCGGCCGAACAGCCGCGCCATCCTCCGCACCGCCTCTTCGATCCGCTCGTATTTGGCGGCGTAGGAAAAGCGCACATGGCGCGACGGCGCCGCGTAGCCGAAGTCGTCGCCCGGCACCATGGCGACGCCGGCCTCCTTCAGCACCGCCATGGCGAACGCGGCGCTGTCCGCGCTGGCCGCATGCGCGACCCGGCTGCAATCGGCATACACATAAAACGCGCCGTCCGGCATTACCGGCACCTGGAAGCCCAGTTCGCGCAGGCGCGGCACGAGGAAGTCGCGGCGGCGCTTGAACTCCAGGCGGCGCTCTTCATAGACGGCGATGGTGGCGGGATCGAAGCAGGCCAGCGCCGCATGCTGGGCGATCGTCGACGGGCAGATGAACAGGTTCTGCGCCAGCTTTTCAAATGCCGGCAGCAGCGCTTCCGGCACCACCAGCCAGCCGAGGCGCCAGCCGGTCATGTTGAAGTACTTGGAAAAACTGTTCACGGTAATGACGTCGCTGTCGTAGTTCAGCGCGCTCGCCGGCGGATTGTCGTAGGACAGTCCCTGGTAAATCTCGTCGACGATGGCGAAGCCGCAGCGCTCGCGCACCGCCGCCAGCATCTGCTGCATCTGCGGCCCCGTCATCGAGGTGCCGGTCGGGTTCGACGGCGAAGCGACGATGACGCCGCGCGTGCGCGCATTCCAGCGCTGCGCGACATCCTCGGCCACCAGGTGGTAGCGCTGCTCCGGGCTGGTCGGCACCAGCGCCGGCCTGCCGCCGAAGGCCGAGACGAAATGGCGGTTGCAGGGATAGCAGGGATCGGGCATCAGCACTTCGTCGCCTTCGGACACCAGCGCGGCGCAGGCCAGCAGCAGGCCGGCCGACGCGCCCGCCGTGACGACGATGCGGCGGGCGTCGACGCTGACGCCGAACGCCGTTTGATAATGCGCGGCGATGGCCTCCCGCAACTGCGCGAGGCCGAGGGCGTCGGTGTACTGGGTAGCGCCGTTGCGGATCGCCTCGATGGCCGCGGCGGCCACCGCCTCGGGCGCGGTGAAATCGGGCTCGCCGACGCTCATGCCGATCACGTCGGTCCCGGCGCGCGCCATGTCGGCGGCGGCTTTCAGCATCTCCATCACGCGGAAAGGTTCGATAGCCTGGACCCGCCGGGCCAGCGTCAGCGCGCGCGCCGCGCGCATGTCAGTCTCGTTCCGCATTTGAATCTCGTTCCGCATCTCAATCTCGTTCATCCTGCTGGCATCCTCATTGGTCATCGGCCCGAGATTGTCACATAATCGGCCGGATCGGGTGAGGCGGCCGTTCATCTTGCGCCTGGCCCGGTCAGCGCCTCCAGCATTCGCACCGTCAAATACAGCCTCGGCACAATACTGTCCAGATCAGCCCATTCATCGGGGGAATGGAGCCGGTCGCCGACGATTCCCAGTCCGTCCAGCACCGCCGGTTTACTGTTCTCCGGATGATAGGCAAAACCGGCATCGGTCCCGTAGCGCATCGCCACCGGCGCTATCGTCTTGCCCAGTTCCGCGTAGATTTGCCCGGCCAGCGCGCCCAGACGGTCGCTGGCTGGATTCCGGCTGAACGGCGGCCGGCGGTTTTCCACCGTGACGCTGACTTCCGTGCCGGGAATCAGCTGCCTGCGCACGATGTCGTTCGCGTCGTGCTGCACCCGCGCGATCTCGCCGAGGTCGGACATGCGCATGTCGGCGGTGGCGCTGGCCTTGTCGGGGATGACGTTGGCGCGCTCGCCGGCCTGGATCATGGTCCAGTTGACGGTGGTGCCTTTGGCCGCGCTCCCCAGGTCCTTCAGCTGGACGATCTGGCTGGCCAATTCGACCGCCGCATTGCGGCCCTTTTCCGGCGCCGATCCGGCATGCGAAGCGAGTCCCTTGACGTCCAGGTGAACATAGGCGATGCCGTTGGTGGCGACGATCACCTTTTCCGCATCGGGCGGTTCGAAGATCAGCACGTCGTCCTGCGCGGCCGACAGGGTGCGTATCGTTTCGCGCGAACCCAGCGAGCTTTTTTCCTCGTCCGGATTGAAGACGACGGTCAGCGTCCCGTAGTTTTTAAACGCGCGCTCGTGGACGATATCCAGCGCGGCCAGGATCATCAACGCACCGCCCTTGGCGTCGGCGACGCCGGGACCGAAAGCCTTGTTGCCCTCGGTCTTGAAGGGACGCCGGGCCGCCTCGCCGGCGCCGAACACCGTGTCGTAATGGATCATCAGCATCAGCTTTTTCGTGCCGCTGCCCTGCAGGGTGCCGACGATGGTTTTCCCGGCCGACGGCGGCGCGGCCAGGATCTCGACGCTGGCGCCCAGGCGTTCCAGCCGGCGCACGAGAAAATCGCCGACCTTTTCCAGGCCGGCGCCATCGTCGGTGCCGGAATCGATATTCACCAGCGCCGCCAGGTCGCGTACGAAGTCCGGCCGGCTTTTTTGCGCGGCGGCCAGCAGGGCCTGGTCCGCCTGGGCGGCGGCGGCGCCGGAAAGACAGCAGGCGGCGCCGAACAGCAGCGCGGGTATCAGGCGTTTGGGCATGGTTTTCTCATTCAGCGGATGGGGCGGAGAGAGGCACGGTTGCGGGTGTGCAAGACGGGACATTGTAGCGTCACTTCCATTCTCGGGAGCGGCAGGCGATTGTGCTGCGCGCCCGGCGCCTGCTATAATGCGCGGCCTTGGCCTGGTAGCTCAGTCGGTAGAGCAGAGGATTGAAAATCCTTGTGTCGGTGGTTCGATTCCGCCCCGGGCCACCAAGAACAAACAAAAACGCCACCTTCGGGTGGCGTTTTTGTTTCCTGTACGCAGAATCCGCATACCTGCCTGCGAAGCGCGCGCGCTCTTCACGCTGCCGGCACGTGCCCGCTATGGAAGACAAAAAACACAGTTATTTAGGCACCTCAGACCGGCGATCGCTTCTGCCTCGGCAACTGCAGCCTGTCCGCAGCAGCTTTCCTGCCCTCCCCGGCGCCGCTACTTGCGCGCGCTCGCGGGCGCCGCCGCGATGCTGTCGGCCGCGCGTTTGTTCTCGTCGCTGACGGTCCAGAAATAAATGGCGTGGCCATCGACGTTTTCAGTTTTTTCCGCCGGCCACTCCTTGCCCATGTCGGATGCATGGGACACCACACGCGTGCCGACTTTGAGCTGCTTCCACAATTGCGGGCGCAGGTCGCGGTTGATGCGGTCCAGCAGGTACAGCGTGAGTACATCGGCTTGGGACAGGGCGGCCTTGAACAGGTCGCCCGTGATGAAGCGGACCTGCTTGTCCACCCCGGCCTTTTCCGCATTCTCGCGCGCTTCGTGGATGCGGACCGGATCGATATCGATGCCGATTCCCCGCGCGCCGTACCGCCTGGCGGCGGTGATGACGATGCGGCCGTCGCCGCTGCCCAGGTCATACAGCGTTTCGCCCTGCTTGACGTTGGCCAGCCCGAGCATGCGGTCGACCACCGGCTGCGGGGTTGGAACAAAGTGCACGTCGAGCGCCGGGTTTGGGCTGCGGCGCCGCCACGCCGAGTTTGCGCCGCGCGACCAAATACGATTGGCGGTGGTCTAAGGCTGTTCCAAGCTTGAAAATCAGCTCCGGAGGATCGAGCATATGAACCCGCCATATTGGTTTGAGCTCCTTGACCAGTTACGCCGGCTGCAGGGCACCGCCCTGGACCGTTTCGGCCTTGGCCCGCGCGAGAGCGCATTTCAGGTTCTCTTCACAATGCCGGGTCTGCGCCTGCGATGCTACGGGACGGGTGCAGCGCACAGTCTGCCGCTGCTGATTGTGCCGGCGCCGATCAAGCAGCCATATATCTGGGATTTGTCACCGGAGCGCAGCGTGGTGCGCCGGGCGATCGAACACAAGCTTGGCGTATACCTTGTCGAGTGGACCGAACCTGGCGAAGGAACGCGCTCTCCCGGGTTAAGCGATTACGCCGGCCCCATGCTCGACGCCTGTATCGATGCCACGGCCGAGCAGGCTCATTGCGACCGGGTTTTCCTGATGGGTCACTCGCTCGGTGGCATCATCGCCGCCATTCACAGTGCGTATCGACCCGAGCACGTGGCGGGGCTTGCGCTGATCGAGGCGCCCTTGCACTTTCCCGAAATGGCAGGCACTTTCCAGTCACTGCCTGAACTGGGTATCCGGGGCCGGCAAGAGTTTCGTTCATCGTCCCGGGTTCCAGGCTCACTGCTGAGCATGATCAGCGCCAGCGCCGCGCCGGGCACCTTTTGCGTCAGCCGTTACCTCGACTGGCTGGCCAGCATGGCTTCCGTGGAACGGACGGCGACTCATTGGCGCGTGGAACGCTGGACAATGGATGAACTTCCCATGCCCAGCACGCTGTTCGACGATGTGGTCGAGGGCCTTTTCCGTCAGAACAGCTTCATGCGCGGCGAACTGGCGATCGACGGGGTACGGCTGCACCCCCGCGATATCACCGCACCATTGTTAAGCGTGTACCAGCCATCAAGCACCATCACGCCTCCCGAATCGGTGCTCGCCTTCCATCGCGCTGCCGGCAGCCGGGACCAGGAACTGGTGCCGTATTTCGGCGACATCGGGGTCGCGCTGCAACATGTTGGCCCCCTGATTGGAGACAACGCCTATCGTCACGTCTGGCCCCGCGTGTTCAACTGGCTGGACAGAATAGTCGGGGCCAGGGTCGATGCAACATTGCCTGGATCGACTTCCTGGCCTCGTAGTTCAGTCGACAGAGCAGAGGATTGAAAATCCTTGTGTCGGTGCTTCGATTCCGGCCCGGGCCACCAAGAACAGTGTCACAGTGTCACCGCGCCAGGCAGGCGCCGGCCCTACCACATCAAGTCGTCCGGGATCTGGAAGGCGGCATAGGGATCGTCCGCATCGATCTCGGTGCTGGTCTTGTTCACCCGCACGACGAGCGAGGCATCGCGCTCGGCGATCTTGTCGGCGATAACCCTGGGCACCAATTCGGTGGTGCCGCCCTGGCAAACGATCACCAGGCGCCCGGCCACCAAATGCGCCTGCACCGCAGCCGATACATACAGCCGTTCGATCTTATTGTCGTGGGTAAAATTGTAGGCGATGTCGCCGGCGCCCTTGCTCTGGCGATTCTTCTGCACCATCTGGGCGATTTGCGCCGCGATCGCCTTTTGGGTGGCGGCCGCATCGCGCTGGGCATTGAGTTCGCGGGCCCGTTCGGCATTCTTGCGTTGCGTCTCCAGTGCGGCCAGGCGCGCTTCATCGACAGTCTGGGTACCGGTGCGGCGCTCGGCCTTCTTTTGCTTGCTCTTGTCCTGGTTGGCCAGCTTGACCTTGTTTTTGTCGACCAGGCCGGCTTTTAAAAACTGCTCTTGCAAAGAGACCATATGTGCTACTCCGTAAATAGGGTGCGCCGACCCAGGCGGCGGCCAGTGGAAGTGGAAAGGCGCTAGCATAGCAAATTGTCGACTGCGCAGCCTCGCGCTTGCGCTCAGCTCAGCTCAACTCCCCGGCCGGCGGATCGCCAGCATCGTGCAATCGTCGTCTAAGTACTCGTTATGGAAGACAAAAAACACAGTTATTTTTGAACGGGTACTTAGCAGGGGCTGGCCGGTGAACTCGCTCACCTCGCGGCGCAGCGCGTCGAGCGCGGCCGGCAGTGGCGGATTGTCCTGACGCGCCAGCCAGTCCGGGCAGCGCTGTTCGGAAAACTCTTCGCCGGCCGGGTTGGCCGCTTCGGTCACGCCATCCGTATAGCAAAACAGCGTTTCGCCGGGCGCCAGCAGGTAATCCATCGCGCCGTAGGCCAGTCCGGGGAAGGCGCCGACCAGCACGCCCTTGGGGATGGGCAGCAGCCGGCCCGATCAGGATGGCGCCGCCGGCGCGGGACTCGCCGCCCAGGTAGGCTTCGGGTTCGCCGGACAGCAGGATATACACATTGTGGTTGATTTCGCCAAAACGCAGCAGCGGCGTGCCGGCGGGCAGCAGCAGCGCCGCGATAGCCAGCTCGGCCGGTGCTTCCTGCAGCGATACGCTCATCGGCGCCTTCAGGCCAGTGCGGCCTGTTCCGCTTCGGCCATATCGGCGAACATGGGGATCACGGCGTCGATGCCGGTCGTCCCCAGCGTCTTGCTCACCGCGGCGTTGGCGCCGACGAAGAGCACCATGCGTGTGCCGCGCTGCTGCATGGCGCGGGCATTGGAGACGATGGAACGGATGCCGATCGAGGCGAGGAAATCGACGGCGAGCGGAAACAGAAGCGCAAGCTGGCCGGCCACGTAAAATTGCAAAATTTGGTAGCAGATTTACCAACCAATATTAAAAATCGGCTAATATCTGGCGTACATATCTTTGCAACAGAATATGTTGACGGGATACCCCACAGCGGCGCGCAGCTTGACTCGCCTTATCCTGACCGCCGCCTGCAAGTCCACCGCGTTAAAGAGATCATGTCCATGGCTTGTTTCTCAATTTCGTTTGCCGCCGTCCCCACCCCACATGCTTTTTTGCTTGCGCCCGCACGCAGCCAGACCGGATAAGAGGCCAGCCCGGCCAGGCCGGCGCCCCGTTTGGCGAGCAGAAGGATCGCAGCGGGGAGCACACGCCGAATACCATGCTTCAGCTACATTCAAAACGCAAGCAACCCAAAAAATAACCAAGGAGACATTGTGTTTAGATATCGTTCCGTACTGACGGCGGCAGTCGCGCTCGCGCTGTTCCAGACCTGCGCCATGCCCGCCTTCGCGCAAGACCAGAACATGGAAAAACTCAAGGCCATGCACGTCTCGGGCACCGACCCCAACCTGCCCGTGGTGCCGCAGACCGGCAAGAACGCCGACGCCATCCGCGACAACCTGAAGCGCATCGCCTTGCCGCCCGGCTTCAAGATCGACTTGTATGCGATCGTGCCGGACGCCCGCCACATGGCGGTGGCGCCGTCGACGAATATGCTGTTCGTCGGCACTCGCAAGTCGGCCGTGTGGGCGGTCACCAACCGCAACAGCGGCGACGCCGCCACCGAGGTCAAGCAGTTCGCGCCCTCGCTCAAGTTTCACCAGCCGAACGGCGTGTGCTGGACCAGGGACGGCTTCCTGATCGTCGTCGAACATAACCGCATCCTGAACTTCCCGGCCGCCGAGTTTTTCTATGAAGGCCCGGATGTCGCCGTGTCGGAAGTGGTCCCGCAAGGCAAGCTGATCCCGGTCGATGACGAGTCTTACAACCACGGCGCGCGCGTGTGCCGGGTCGGCAAGGATGGCTTGCTGTATGTCGCCCTGGGCCAGCCCTTCAATGTGCCGCCGCGCGAAAAGCTGGCCGAGTTCAGGGAATATGGCATCGGCGGCATCATCCGCATGGACCCGTTCACCGGCGCCAGGCGCGAAGTCTACGCCACCGGCATCCGCAATTCCGTCGGCATCGAGTTCAACCCGAAGAACAACGACCTGTGGTTCAGCGATAACCAGACCGACGGCATGGGCGACGATATCCCGGCCGGCGAACTGGATCGCGCCACCCAAAAAGGCCAGTTCTTCGGCTATCCGTGGATACAGGGACGCACCCGCATCACCGAGTTCGGCTACGACAAGGATCCGCTGCCGCCCAACGTGACCAATCCGGAAGTGTATATGGACGCCCACGCAGCCGACCTGGGCATCACTTTCTATACCGGCAAGAAGTTCCCGGAAAAGTACCGCGGCGGCATCTTCACCGCGCAGCACGGCTCCTGGAACCGCACCACGCCAATCGGCGCGCGCATCATGTTTACCGCGCTGAAGACGGATGGCTCGGCCGGCAAGACCGAGATCTTCGCCCAGGGCTGGCTGGACCCGGAGACCCGCCAGTACCGCGGCCGGCCGGTCGACGTGGCCAACCTGCCGGACGGCTCGCTGCTGGTGTCGGATGATTTCGCCGGCGCGATCTACCGCATCACTTATACCGGCGAATAAGGCCGGCGCCGGAGATGGCTGTCCGCGGCGCGGATGGCCATCCCCGCTTTGGCGCCGCTTGTCCCAACCCTCACCCGCTTCCCGACCATGAAAACAAAACCGATTATCCATTTCGCCGCGGCCGCCCTGCTCGGCGCCGGCGCCGTCCTGGCCTTGCCGGCGGCGGCCGACGAACTCGCCGCCGGCAAGACCAAGGCGCAAAGCTGCGCGGTATGCCACGGCGCCAAGGGCATCAGTCAGATGCCGGGCGCGCCCAACCTGGCCGGCCAGAACGCCATCTATGTCACCGAGCAATTGAAGAATTACCGCAGCGGCAAGCGCAGCAACGAGATCATGAACGTCATCGCCAAGCCCCTGACCGATGCCGAGATCGCCAACCTGGCGGCCTGGTTCGAGTCGATCAAGATCCAGGTGGCGACGGAATAAGGCCTATTCCAGCAGTCCGCCATGAGATGCGGCGCCGCGGCGGCCGCCGTGCCTGGCGCTGTGGGCTTACAGGCTGCCCGCTGGCGTAGGGCGGCTTCCTGCGCTCATGGCCGCTTTGGAATGTCCAGGCCGCGCTGCACGGCCGGCCGCGCCACGCAGCGCTCCAGCCATGCCGGCACCTGCGTCAGCCGGTCAAAGCCGACCAGTTCGCCTGCGTCGTAAAAGCCGACCAGGTTGCGCACCCAGCCGATCAGGGCAATATCGGCGATGGTGTAAGTCTCGCCCATGATCCAGCTGCGGCCGGCCAGCCGGCTTTCCAGCACGCCGAGCAGGCGCTGCGATTCGGCGCGGTAGCGTTCGAGCGGGCGCTTGTCCTCGATCTCGCGGCCGGCGAATTTATGGAAATAACCGAGCTGGCCAAACATCGGCCCGACCGCCGCCATCTGGAAAAATAGCCACTGGATGGTTGCATAGCGCTCAGCCGGACTTTCCGGCATCAGTTGGCCGGTCTTGTCGGCCAGGTACAGCAGGATCGCGCCGGACTCGAACAGCGCCAGCGGCGCGCCGCCCGGCCCGTCCGGATCAATGATGGCCGGGATCTTGCCGTTCGGGTTCAGCGACAGGAATTGCGCCGTCCAGCTCTCGTTCTTGCCGATGTCGACCAGGTGCGGCTCGTAGGGCAAGCCGGTCTCCTCCAGCATGATGGAGACCTTGACGCCGTTCGGCGTCGGCAGCGAATACAGTTGCAGCCGGTCGGGATGAAGGGCCGGCCAGCGTTGCAGGATCGGAAAAGCGGACAGGTCGGACATGCTGGCTTCCTTTATGGCGATTCGACGACGCTTGCGGCGCCGAAAGCTCACGGTTCGGGTCGATCACGGTGGCGCCGAGGCCGATGCTGACGCCGCTGCCGATGCGCGACATCCCACCCAGGATACAGCCCGGCTGGATGCGCGAAAAGGCGCGCACTTTCAAAAATCAAAAAGGGCATTCATGGTACGACTACGATCCTGGTCCGGGGTTGGAAAAATCCAGGTGCCGATGCTGGCCGTGAACAGCGCCGACGACTTGCGCAACCGGCCCGAACTGGGCATCCTGGAAAGCGAGATCAAGCGCGTCAGGAAAGGCTTGGCCGTGGTATTGCCGCTGTCGCCGGACACGCGCGGATCGCAACCGAAAAAAAACGCCAGGCCCTTGGAAGGCCTGGCGTTTTCGGTTCAGGCGGGCCGGCGGCCCACCCTGCATCACCTATTTGGCGGCGACGCGCTTGCCGCCGGCCACCAGTTGCACGATGACGGCCACGACGATGTTCAGCGCCAGCGCCAGCAAGCCGGTGTAGACGGTGTACTTGTCGCCGCCGATCAGCATCGTGTGGATAGGCTTGACGCCGTCCGAGAACGCCACCCAGCTGCCGCCGGCGATGCCGACCGCCCAGCCGCTCAGCAGGGCGCGCGGACCGAACCAGCCGAAGAACAGGCCGAACACGACCGACGGGAAGGTTTGCAGGATCCACAGGCCGCCCAGCAATTGCAGGTCGAGCGCGAACTGGGTCGGCAGGAACAGGATGAATATCAGCGCGCCGACTTTGACCACCAGCGACACGGCCTTGGCGACCTTGGCTTCGCCGGCCGGGGTCACGGCCGGGTTGACGTAAGGCTTCCAGAAGTTACGCGTAAACAAGTTGGCGGCGCCGATCGACATCACGGCCGCCGGCACCAGCGCGCCGATGGCGATGGCGGCGAAGGCGAAGCCGGTGAACCAGCTCGGGAACAGCGCATTGAACAGCGCCGGCACGACGTCGTTGTTGCTCTTGACGGTGATCTTGGCGGCATACGCCATCATGCCCAGCAAGGCGATCAGGCCCAGCAGGACGGTGTAGGCCGGCAGGAAGACCGCGTTCTTGCGGATGGTGTCGGCGCTCTTCGCGGCGAAGATGCCGGTCAGCGTGTGCGGATACATGAAGGCGGCCATGGCCGAGCCCAGCGCCAGCGTGGCGAAGGGCAGGATTTGCGCCGTTTTCAAGGTCAGGCCGGTATTGCCGCCCTTGGCGGCAAAGGCCTCGCCCGCCGAAGCGAACACGGCGCCGTAGCCGCCCAGCTTCATTGGCACCAGGATGACGGCGACGATGACGACGATGTAGATCATCAAGTCCTTGACGAAGGCGATCAACGCCGGCGCGCGCAAGCCCGCCGAATAGGTGTACAGCGCCAGGATGACGAAGGCGGCCGCCAGCGGCAGCTCGCCGGTCAGGCCGAGGGCCTTGATGACCACTTCCATGCCGACCAGTTGCAGCGCGATGTAAGGCATGGTGGCGACCACGCCGGTCAGGGCGATGGCGAATTCCAGCGGACGCGACTGATAGCGCCCGAACACCACGTCGCCGGCCGTGACATGGCCGGCCTTGCTGGCGGCGTGCCACAGCTTCGGCATGATCAGGAAGACGATCGGGTACACCAGGATGGTGTACGGCAGCGCGAAGAAGCCGTAGGCGCCGACCGCGTACACCAGCGCCGGGACGGCGATGACGGTATAGGCGGTGTAGAAGTCGCCGCCGACCAGGAACCAGGTGATCCAGGTGCCGAAGTTACGCCCGCCCAGGCCCCATTCGTCGAGGTGGGCGCCGGTTTTTGCCTTGCCGCCGCTCTGCCAGCGCGAAGCGGCAAAGCCCATGACCGTCACCAGGACGAAGAAAAAGACGAAGACGCCGAGCGCGGTCCAGTTGATCTGCGATTCCATTTATTCGACTCCCTTCTTCAAGCCGTCCTGGTAGACGGTCCAGATGATCAGCGCGGTGAGCGGAACCCAGGCGAACTGATACCAGTAAAAGAAGGGAAAGCCGAACAGGGCCGGCAATTCGTGGTTATAGAAAGGCAGCCATAGCAAGCCGATGAAGGGTAGTGCAAGCAAAAAACGCATGACAAATCACCTAGATTTTAGAATTGTATAATAAATAATTGTCTCCAATTGCATATAAACAAACTTGTCAATGTCCGTTCAGCAATTCAGCAATTGTGTGCAAATGTAACGTTGAGCATTGTATCAGTGAGCCGGGCGGCGGGTTCCAAAGCCCCTATCGGGCTCCCGGCCGGAGCTTGACGCCGCTCTATTCCAGCGTAAAAAAGGGCGCCCCCGAGAACGCCCTTCCACAGTGATTGCGCCAGATCAGTACCCTGCAGTAATTTAATGGCCCGGCCCAACTGCCTTCAACTCATTCAACTC